>JAZRPX010000138.1:0-12130 GCA_045649445.1 Acutalibacteraceae bacterium
TAATTTTAAGGATTTTTTTAAAATGAAGTATAATACTTTCAAAAAAGCTTTCATTTCAAGCATTCCTGTTATGGCTGGTTATGTTGTTTTAGCTATCGGTTTTGGAATACTTTTAAATGCAAAAGGATATTCAATTGTTTGGTCGCTTGCTATGAGTGTTTTCATTTATGCAGGTTCAATGCAATACTTGGCTATTGATTTAATAACAGGTGGCGCTTCGTTAATTACAACTGCAATTACTACTATTATGGTTAACGGCAGGCATTTGTTTTATGGTATTTCAATGATTGACAAATATAAAAACACAGGAATTAAAAAGCCCTATTTAATTTTTTCATTAACCGATGAAACATATTCATTAAATTGTGGTGATTTACCTGAAGGTGTTGAAGATTCATCATTATATTATTTTTTCGTTTCTATTTTAAACCATTTTTATTGGATTATAGGAACTATAATTGGTTCACTTTTAGGCAACATTATTCCTTTTAACACAAAAGGAATTGATTTTGCTTTAACAGCTCTTTTTATAACTATTTTTGTTGAACAATATAAAACAACTAAAAATCATATACCTGCAATTATTGGCGTTCTTTGTTCGTTAATTTGTTTACTTTTATTCAAAGCAGATAAATTTCTCATTCCAACAATGATTTTAATTACTATTGTTTTAACAATTTTAAGAAAATTTGAGCGAGGTGGAGATAATGGATAAATTGCATTCCGCGTTATTAATAGTTGTTATAGCTATAGTTACAATAGCAATTAGATTTTTACCTTTTATTATCTTTAACGGCAAAAACAAAACACCAAAATACATTGAATATTTAAGCCGTGTTTTGCCGTTTGCTATAATGGGAATGTTGGTTGTTTATTGTTTGAGAAACACATCTTTTGTTTCATACCCTTATGGAATTCCTGAAATAATTTCTAGTTTAGTTGTAATACTTTTGCATTTGTTCAAAAAAAATACGCTATTAAGTATTATAAGTGGTACTGCTTGTTATATGTTACTTGTTCAATTTATTTTTGTATAAGAAAAAGGGCTTCATAATGAAGCCCTTTTTAGTTATTTATTTTTTGAAAATGTTACCGTGTCAAATCTTTCTGCCATTTCTTTTGAAACTTCATAAAAAACCTTATGAAAATAACAAGTACAGTTTCCGTCTTTATGTTCACAGCTAAAGTCATTTTGCAAACATCTGCTTAATACTATTGGCCCTTCAATTGTTTCAATAACTTGTTTTAAAGTTATATCTTCAGGGGCTTTATTTAATTCATAGCCACCATTAACACCTTTAAAAGACCTTACAATTCCTTTCGAAACAAGTTTTCTAAGAATTTTAAGACAAAATTTTTCAGTAACCCTTGTTTTTTCAGAGATTTTAAAGGCGCTCATTCTTTCAATTGAGTTTGCCAAACAATCTACTATTCTAACCGCATAATCGGTTTCGAGGCTTATTCGCATAATTGCACCCCTTATTTGTCTCTAAATTTATTAGAGCGAACAGGATGACGAAGTTTTCTAAGCGCCTTTGCTTCAATCTGACGAATTCTCTCACGAGTTACATCAAATTCAAGACCAACTTCTTCTAATGTGTGGCATCTGCCGTCTTTAAGACCAAAACGAAGTCTAATAACATTTTCTTCTCTTGGAGTTAAAGTTTTAAGAACAGCATCAATATCTTCATTAGTAATAGTTTTAAGTGCAGCATCATCAGGTGCTAGCGCATCATCATCTTTAATAAAGTCCATAAGTCTTGAATCTTCCTCAGGACCAATAGGAGTTTCCATAGAAACTGGTTCTTGAGCAACTCTAACGATTTCTCTAACTCTAGCCACTGAAAGACCCATTGCTTTTGCTATTTCTTCTTCGGTAGCTTCTTTTCCGTTTTCATGAAGGAGTTGGCTTTGAACTTTCTTCAATTTATTAATTGTTTCGACCATATGAACAGGAATACGAATAGTTCTTGCTTGATCAGCAATTGCTCTTGTAATAGCTTGTCTTATCCACCAAGTAGCATAAGTTGAAAATTTGAAACCTTTAGTATGGTCAAATTTTTCAACAGCTTTAATAAGACCTACGTTTCCTTCTTGAATAAGATCCAAGAAATGCATTCCTCTACCAACATATCTTTTAGCGATAGAAACAACAAGACGAAGGTTAGCTTCTGTAAGACGTTGTTTTGCAAGTTTATTGCCATCAAGGATTTTTTGAGCAAGTTCAATTTCTTCTTCGCCTGTCAAAAGAGGAACTCTACCAATTTCTTTAAGATAAAGTTTTACAGGGTCATTCAATGTGATATCATCAATTACCAATGCATTATCAAGCTCTTCTTGAGAAATTTCTTCAAGTTCTTCAACAGGTGGCTCATCTAACTCATCAAGTTCTGGTTCTCTGTCATAATCATCATTGATTTTTATATCTGTTGTATCATCAATTAAATCGTTTTTTTCGTTTTCAATCTCACTCATTTTATCATTGATTTCATTATTAATTTCTTTATTAATTTCAGCCATTTTTATGTCCTAACCTTTCTTGTTTTTTCCTATTTTTTTCATAGCTTCTAAAAATTCATCATCATTCATATTTGATGGTGAAATAAGTCCAAGTTTATCTTTTTCATCTTTTATTACTTTTATGCAATCGTCAATTATTTGCTCTAAAGTATTTGAAGAAGATAACTTATTATTTATTTCAATTACCCTGCCTAATTGTTTTGAATCAAAACAATCAGAAAGATAAGAAATGTTAAACTCATTATGCTCATCTAGAATTTGTTTTAATTTCATAAATAATTCTTTATTAAAATCAGTTAAAAAATCATCATCGTTTACATTCTGCTTAACATATTCTAGATATTTTGGATATTCCATTAAAACAGATAAAATTGTTTCTTCTGCTGCGCATGCTCTTTTAAACTGTTTTGCTTGAGGATTAACATCATTAGCAGAATATTTTGGAGCTGTGAAATCAAGTAATGTTTTCTTAATTTTTTTATTATCTCTTGATTTTTTAATTTTGCTAACTCGTTTTAAAATAGTTGTTTTATCAACACCTGTTTCTTCTGCAATTCTACCAGCATAAATATTAACCGCCATATCATCATAAACATCGGCTAACACATCAACAGCGCCATTCAAATATTCTAATTTGCCGTTATCAGAATTAATATCAACTTTGTTTTTAACACCTAATAGTTTAAATTCGATATCATTTTTAGCGCCTTCAAGCAACATTCTAAAACGCTCGGCACCGTATTCTCTTATGTATTCATCAGGGTCTTTACCACCCTCAACTTGTAAAACACGAATTTTAATACCTGTTGTTTTAAGAATTTCAATTGCTCTTTTGGTTGCTTTTTGCCCTGCTTCATCAATATCCATTGTAACAACGATTTCTTTGAAATATCGCGATAATAAATTTGCTTGGTCTGAAGTAAAAGATGTACCCAAAGCACCAACTGCATTATTAAAACCTGCCTGATGCAAAGCAATAGTATCCATATATCCTTCAGTTAAAATAACAGTTTCACTACCTGAATTTTTTGCAAGATTAAGGCCATAAAGATTCTTGCTTTTTTTAAAAACAGGAGTATCAGAAGAATTAATATATTTTGCGCCATCATCACCAGGAAACTTTCTACTACCAAAAGCAATAACATTTCCTCTTAAATCAAAAATTGGAAATATTACTTTTTTTCTAAATCTATCATATGCTCTACTAGTTTTCTGAGATTTGCCACAAACATTGGCAATAATCATATCATTTTCAGAAAAACCTTTTGATTTAAGGTGATTTCTCAAAGCATCAAAACTATCAGGAGCATACCCTAAACCAAACTTCTTAATTGTTTCGCTAGAAAGATTTCTTGATGCAAAATATTTTGCTCCAATGCCATCATCTCGCTTTTCAATAAGACATTGAAAGAAAAACTTTGCTGCTTCTCGATTTATTGCCATAACAGTTCTGCGTAATTTTTCAACAGAATCATCATAGCCAGTATCAGGCATAGACATACCACTTCTATCAGCCAAAAATTTAACCGCTTCAATATAATCAAGGTTTTCGGCGGTTTTAATAAATGTTACAACATCGCCTCCGCTTTGACATCCATAGCAATAAAATGAATTAGTATTTGGATACACAGTAAACGAAGGAGTTCTTTCGTTGTGAAATGGACATAAGCCCTTAAGAGTAGAACCGGTCCTTTTTAGAACAACATACGAAGAAATAACTTCTTCAATCGGATTTTTATATTGTAATTCATTAATAAAATCTTCTGATAATTTCAAGTTTTCACCCACCTTTCAAAACAAATAAATTTAAAATACCATCCAAGATTTTGGAACGAAAAATTCGTTATAAACATGAGTTGCATACCTATCGGTCATACCACCGATATAATCTGCAACTGCTCGAGGAACGCCTTCTTTTTCTGCAATCATTTTATACTGAACTGGCAATTTATCAGTGTTCTTACATAAATATTCAAACAAGGTTTTAATCATTTTTTCAACCTTTGGTTCTTCTTTTTTTGCAGTCATATTAGTATAAACAGATTTAAACATAAATTTATGAAAACAATCAAACGCTTCCCTATCGCATTCACACAAATTGATATCATCAGTACCATTGTTAATAATGGATTTAACCATTGAATTGATTCTTTTTGATTTTGAATTACCAAAAGCATTGCGAACATTTTCAGGAATATCCTCTTCAGTTAAAATCCCTGCCTTTTGCGCATCATCAAAATCGTGATTCATATATGCAATTTTATCTGCAAACTTAACAATCCTACCTTCTAAGGTCATAGCATCTTTATTTGTATGACAGATAATGCCATCTAAAACTTCGTATGTAAGATTTAATCCATTACCACTTTTTTCAAGCACATCACAAACTCTTACACTTTGTTCATAATGGCGAAATCCACCATCTAAAACCTCATTAAGAGCACGCTCCCCTGCATGACCAAACGGAGTATGACCTAAATCGTGACCAAGAGAGATTGCCTCGGTTAAATCCTCGTTTAGACATAAAGCTCTGGCAATTGTACGAGCAATTTGATTGACCTCTAATGTATGAGTAAGACGTGTGCGATAATGGTCGCCACCAGGCGCTATAAAAACTTGAGTTTTATGTTTTAATCTACGAAAAGATGAAGAATGAATGATTCTATCTCTATCTCTTTGAAAATCAGTTCTTATGTCACATTTATCTTCAAACGCTTTTCTGCCCTTTGAATTAGCAGAAAACGCAGCATCTGAACATAAAATAAGTTTTTCATTATTCTCAATATTTTCTCTGATAGTCATACACTTCACTCCTCTGTTTAATTATTCGACAAAATATCAAAAAACCCTTTAAATTTATATATTAAATTTAAAATATTTTTTACCTAACTTTTGAGGTATTATTTTACCCGAAAATTTTTCGGCTAATTCATCGGCTAATTTGCTATATTTTTCGGTTTTAATGTAACAATTTAGTTTTACAGAATCAGCAAAATTTGAATCCTCTATTTTAACATCAAAATTAATAAAAACACTTTGCAATGTATTATAAAAACCATAATCACATTCAACAAAAAAGCAATCACATTCATTCATTTCGATTATGCCACTTTTTTCAACTGCTCCTTTGCAACCTTCAGAATAAGCGCGAGTTAAACCTCCAGTGCCAAGTAAGATTCCGCCGAAATATCTAGTTACAACAACACAAACATCTGTTAAGCCCTTTTTAGTAAGCACTTCTAAAACAGGCAAACCACCTGTTCCCTGAGGTTCACCGTCATCTGAATATCTTTGCTTATTGTTTTCACGCAAAACATAAGCATAAACATTATGCCTTGCATCAGAATGCTTTTTCTTAATAGTGTTTATAAAATCAACTGCTTCTTCCTCAGTTTTACACGGCATTATATAGCCAATAAACCTTGATTTTTTCTCGATAAAAGTATAATCACTAAACTTATCAACAGTTAAATATCCAGCCAACATCTCACCCCTTTTTAACCCTTTAAATAATGGAAAAAGCCGTAACCATCAAACGATAGCTACGGCATACTCTGCTAAAATTATTTTGCAGCGTTGAATCTTCTGTTGAAACGGTCAACACGTCCGCCTGAATCAACGAGTTTTTGTCTGCCTGTAAAGAACGGATGACATTTTGAACAAATATCAACACGGAGCTCTTTTTTAGTAGACTTTGTTTCAAATTCGTTACCGCAAGCACATTTTACTGTACAAACTTCGTATTCTGGATGAATATCCTTTTTCATCTATTTCAATCCTTTCTGTGTAAGCGCATTAAAACGCATATTATTTCGTTAACGAAGATATATTATCACAAATCAACTGCAAATGCAAGTATTTTTTTCAAAAAATAATAAATTTTATATTTTTTTATTGTAAACATAGGATTTTTATGTTAAAATCCTTATAAAATCGGTAAGCGAGGTGATTTATTACGAACTATATTATACTTGACTTAGAGTTTAACAGCACTAAAATACCTGATTCTGGTGAGCATATTAATGAAATAATTGAAATAGGCGCAGTTAAATTAAATGATAGATTTATTGAAATCGATTCTTTTTCATCTATGGTTAAACCAATTTTTTCAAAAAAACTTAATTCGTTTGTAAAAAAATTAACTCATATTACCGATAGTCAATTAAAAAAATCAAAGGATTTTAAAACCGTTATCCAAAGTTTTATTGATTGGTGTAATCCTGATGAAAACACTGTATTTTTAACATGGTCTGATACTGATTTGCATGTTTTAGTTGAAAATTACAAAGCAATATTAAAAAAAGATAGCGTTGATTTCATTTATAATTACGCTGATTTGCAAAGATTTGTTCAAAACTTTATCAAAACCGAAAACAACAACCAAATAAGTCTTAAAACAGCAGCTGATTATTATCAAATAAACACTGATAACTTTGCACTACACAGAGCTGAAGATGATAGCAGAGTTTGTGGTAAGATTCTAGGTAGTTCTTATGAAAAAGAAGTTTTTGAAAAACATATAAGAAATGTAAGCGACCCTAACTTTTATAAAAAATTATTATTTAAACCATATTCTATCTCGGATTTAAAAGCCGAAGGTATTGACAAGGATAAAATATTTTTTGAATGTCCTGTTTGCAAAGAGAAAATCAAATTTAACGGTAAATACAATCCAAAAATCAAAGCATTTACTAACATTACAAGATGTAATAATTGCAAAAAGAAAATCGCTGTTACTTTTAGATTTAAAAAATCTTATGATAAAATTTCAATTTCATCAAGAGCAAAAGAGTTTGTTAAAAAAAATAAAGGTTCAGAATAAAAAAATCTGAACCTTTATTTTTTTATTGCAATATCTGTGTAGCTATTAGGAACTTCTCCAACAATAACCATTTCATTAAGTAAAATTTCACTATTAAATGACGTAGAAGTTGAAAAAAGTGGTGTTATAATTTCTACTTCTGTTGTAAAAACAATTGCAAAATTATGTTTTGATTGATTTAAACCCTTGCTTATGAAACTTGATTTATATTCACAATCAACTGTATTTGTCATTTCATAATTAAATTTTATATTTGGTCCTCTGCCATATGTAAATTCATTATCAATAAATGAGCCAAGCCGAATACTAATTGAATCAATATCTATTTTTTTGAATCCATTTGAAATGTTTTTAAGAATTATCAATTTTAACTTACTCAAATAAACACTATCAACTGAAACTGATTTGATTTGATTATTTTCATTACAATTAATTTTAATAAGCGATGAAAAATCAACTTTTTCTGATATTAATGCTTCATAAACAGCATTATTTATGATTTTTTCGTTTATTGCTTGAGCATCATTTATTGCTACTTCAAGCATAACTGGGCGCACATTCGTTTCAGTAAAAATTATAAAACAAATTAAAATAAGCGAAATTATAAACCACCATAAAAATGATTTAAAATTCCGCTTGTATCTTTTTCTCACTGCCACCACCTCTTAAAACATTTTATGTTTACAGGTGATTTAAGGTTAATCAAAGATGAGTTTTTATATCAAGATTATTGTCAGATAAAATCCAACATTTCATATAAGTATAAATTGGCGAATAGGTTGACATAACAATATTATTGACAGCTTCAAAATCTTTTGCGCTATTATAAACATCTCCACTTGATGCACCAGTTAAAACAACAGGGATTTTTTTAGAATCTGCGTATTTTACGAACTCGAAAAACTTATTATCATCTGTTTTAAGTGTTCCTGAATGATAGGTTTCAATTATCACACATTTTTCATCATTTAAAGTTGGAAAATTCATTCCAACGCTTGATTTTAAGCGCAAAACTTTAGAATTTCCACTTAAATTATAATCATTTAAACCGAGATTGTTTTTGTCAGCAATTTCTTTTTCAATACTGCGAAGTTTATCATCAAATGCATCATAATCAAGAAGTTTTTCAGGAGAATGTAATGCTGCCTCTTCCCCGCTATTTTTATAAACTACATAAACAGAAGGATTGATGTTTTGGTTTACATAATCAATTGCTCCGCAAAAATTATCAAAGCCGTTTGCACGAGAATCTTCAAGTGGAAAATTGCTTGAAACAAACAAAATAGGAATATTAATTTCACCTAACATTATTTTCAAAGCCGAAGCTGAATAATGCAAAGTATCAGTTCCGTGAACAACAATAATCGCATCATAATCTTTTGATAGATTATCTTTAACACAATTATAAAGTTTTAAGATATGCTCTACTGATAAATTTTCACTTAAAATAAAATATGGCTCAATTGTATCAAATTGGATTGATTTATCAATTGCCTTATACTTTTCAAGCAAAGTATAAGGTTTTTTACTATCAACATCAATAACACCGTTTTGTAAAGTTGAACAAATTGTTCCACCTGTAAAAACAACAAGAACTTTCATTTTTTCTCCTAATTTTATTTTGTAAGTTTTAAAGAGATTTCTTCATTTGTATTCATTTCAAATTTCACAAGCAAATCTTTGCCTTCTTTTGATACAGTAGCACAATCGCAAGATGCTTTATAATCACACTCGCCTTTTCCAATAAATCTTACTGTGACTTTGCGTTTTTCTGGTAATACTTCTAATTTGCCTTGTGGTTTTTTTATATCTATAAACAAACCATTTTCATCTTCTCCAGCACAAATCTCAGTTGTTGCAAAAACGCCTTTTTTATAATCAAGTGTAACACCATCATCTTCATAAAGTGTGTAACTTCCCTTGCCTGGGTAAACTTGATATTCAATATTATCTAACTTTTTACCGTGTTCAACAAAATTGCACTCATCTTGCAATGGAATAATTGCGCCTTGTTTTACAAACAAAGGCATTTTAGATAAATCAGTTGTTTCAACTGTGATTACTTGACCACCTGAATATTTTTCACCTGTGAAATAATCATACCAGTCTTGACCTTCTGGCAAATAAACTCTTTTTGTTGCATTACCATCACAAACAGGAGCAACCAAAATTGATTCACCAAACATATATTCATATGGGAATTGGTTTTGATTGCAAAGCTCATCTTCTTCAAACTCAACCATAAGCGGTCTAGTGAATGGCAAGCCGGTTTCATACGCTTCGTGCGCGAGTGTATAAACATATGGCAACAAGCGGTATCTGAGTTTTAAGATGTTTCTGATACCTTCTTGTTTTACTAAATCTTGATCATCAACAAGTTGCAAAAGTTGTTCAACTTCTGTTTCTTCCAAAACTGTGTGGTTGTCTTCATCAATTGCCATCATCTGTGCCAAAATATCTTTTTTGGTTCTGGTGGTGTGCCATGGTTTTGGGTCGTGACAACGAACGATAGAAGTGAAGCACAAAAATTGAATGCTTCTAACTGCAATATCGGTGCGCTCACGGACGGTTGCATCATTTGTGATATATGACACGCCTTTTAAAGCACCATGGACATTTGTGATCGCTTTTACTTGGAATTTAAATTCTTCCCAAGTGTTAGTCTCGGAGTCACCTGTCCATTTAAATGGAGTTCTTCTGCCACCAAGTCTTTGCATACAAGGTGAAACATTCGAATCTTTTGTCCAAGAGCAGTTTAGGAACAATTCGTAGTTGCCCAAGAATGTGCAACGCTTGTTGCCCATAATATCTTGCAAACCTTTGTAGATTCTTGAGTCGGTAACTTCGGTTCTTCTAGTGTCCTGCCAAGTGCCGACCACACCCATATCCGCGTGTTCTTTCATCTTTTGCCACCAAAGGTCTGCATCGTACTCTTTTTGCACCCAGCCTTCGTTGCAACGGTGGTCATACTGTGGAACACTGTGATGAATAAGCATTACTTCAATATTTTGCTCTTTTAATTTCTCAAGCATTTGCGGAACTGTGAGCGGAGATTTAAAGTTAATATCCCAGTCGATTCCATCGCCCCAGCGAGCGCCTTTACCATCGACTACGCCATCGCCCCAGTCAAGGTCGAGAATAAATGTATCGAGTGGAATATCTCTTTTTCTAAATTCTTCAACTGTGCGCATCACAGTTTCTTGGCTACCTCTTTCGCCTAAAAATTGAGTTTGATAATATCCGTAGCCCTTTTTAGTGAGCATTGGCTCTGCGCCAACAAGAGTGTTGAACTTTTTGTACCCTTCCTTGTAGGTCTTGCCATAGATAAAGTACAAATCATAGATGCCTTGCTCTAGGAAAATATCATAAAGCCCTGTTTCGCGGTTGTAAAACCACTTGCTCTCTCTGTCACATGTGGTTGGCTCAAAGAAGAATGAAGCGCTATCGAACACGATACATTTATTAGAAAACATACCATACACGCTCTCGATGTTTGGATAGAGAGAATTGCCTTCAAGATCCTTGACCATAACCTTATTTAAATATCCGCGCGAACGCTTTTTGATGTAGATATAAAGCTGACTTGTCTTGATTTGGAAGTAGCCTTTTTCCTCGGTAAATTCATATTCCACTTCATCCCAGTCATCTGTTTTGCCGACTGCAAAAGGAATGTCATAGATATCAGGTATATCTGCTGTTTCTAATTTTGGCATTCTAACACGAAACATTGAAGGAGTAAAAAGGTCAACTCTTTCCCCGTTCGATAAATAAATTTTAGTACAATAACTCATAATTTTTATCTCCTTAAAGATTATGAATTCATTATAACATAATTTTAACTAATTGCAAGAAAAAAGACAAGCCAAACGACTTGTCTTTTGATTTCCTAATCTATTATGGGCGAAGACCCATACCGCCTTCAAGTGTAAGAGTTTCACCATTCATATACTTAAAGTCATCAGAAGCGAGTTGAACACAAACTCTACCAATTTCTTCTTCAGGATCGCCAAAGTGACCTGCAGGTGGCATTTTTACATTTGCTTTGAATGCTTCTGGATATGCTTTTTCAAAGTTTTCAAGTTGAGCAGTCCAAGCAAGAGGACAAACAACATTTGTGTTAATTCCATCTTTAGCCCATTCAGTTGCAGCAACTCTTGAAAGACCACGAATGCCTTCTTTTGCAGCAGCATAAGCACATTGACCGAAGTTGCCAAACAAACCTGCGCCAGAAGCAAAGTTAATAACACTTCCCTTAGTTTCTTTCAAATAAGGGTAGCAAGCTTTCATATAATAGAAAGTTGCATAAAGACCTGAATACATTGCCAAATCAAATTGTTCTGTTGTATGGTCTTGAATTGTAACACCTGAAGCAGATGCTTGAGCATTGTTAATAAGCACATCAATTCTACCAAATTCTTTAATTGTTTCATCAACAACCATTTTAGCAGTTGCTTCATTATCAGTGCCCGCAGAAATATCTGCAGAGAAAATCAAAACTTTAATACCATAAAGTTTTTCAAGTTCTTCTTTAGCTTTCTCAAGTTTAGCAACATTTCTACCTGTAATAACAAGATTTGCGCCCTCTTTTGCATAAGCAGTTGCAATACCATAACCAATAGAACCACATCTGCCATCAGACAAAGTTGCAAATCCTGCACCAGTAATAATCGCTGTTTTACCTTTTAAAAATCCCATAATAAAATTCCTTTCAAAATACAGTTATGTATATTATAACAGAAAACTAAAAGTAGTCAAGAAAAAATTGAGTTATATAAGAAAAAAACCGAC
>JAZRPX010000139.1:0-4844 GCA_045649445.1 Acutalibacteraceae bacterium
TTGAAGCAACTAAAAAATATGGCGCTGATATTGAAATGGTAAAAGGTGTTTATGATGATGCATATACAAAAGCGCTAGAGCTTCGTGATAAATATGGAATGGCTTTCATTCATCCGTTTGATGATGAAGCAGTAATCGCAGGTCAAGGAACAATAGGTCTTGAAATTTTAGAAGAAAACCCTGATGTTCAAGCAGTTGTAGTGCCAATCGGTGGAGGCGGTCTTATTTCAGGTGTTGCTTATGCAATTAAATCGCTTCGTCCTGATGTTAAGGTGTATGGTGTTCAGGCAGAAGGCGCTGCATCGATGTATGAATCTGTTAAAGAGCATGAGATTTTGCGTCTTGATAAAGTAACAACAATCGCAGATGGTACTGCAGTTAAAGAGCCAGGCGCTAATACATTTGATTATTGCGAAAAATATGTTGATGAAATTGTAACTGTAACAGAAGATGAAATTTCTGCAGCAATTCTTGAACTTATTGAGCAACAAAAATTAACAGCTGAAGGCGCAGGCGCTTTGTCTGTTGCAGCAGTTATGTTTAATAAAGTACCTGTAAAAGGTAAAAACACAGTTTGTATTGTTTCAGGTGGTAATATTGATGTAACAATTCTTTCTCGTGTGATTAGCCGTGGTCTTTTAAAAACAGGTCGTCTTTGTAAATTTGTAATTGAGCTTATGGATAAACCTGGTCAGCTTCGTGATGTTTCAAAAATCATCGCTGATATGGGCGCAAATGTTGTATCTGTAAACTATGAACATGCAGGTAAGGGCTCAAACATTAACGATTGTGTTTTAACAATTGAAACCGAAACAAAAAATAATAACCACATTAAAGAAGTTGAACAAGCGCTTCTTAATGAAGGTTTCCACTTGATTAAATAAGAAAAGGAGTGTTATAATGAATAAAATACATACAAATTCTGCTCCTGAAGCAATCGGACCATATTCACAAGCAGTAGTAACAGGCAATCTTGTGTTTACATCAGGTCAAATTGCGATAAACCCAGCAACAGGGTTGGTTGAAGCAACAACTATTGAAGAACAAACCGAGCAAGTTTGTAAAAACTTAAGCGAAGTTTTAAAACAAGCGGGCTCATCGCTCCAAAAAGCAGTAAAAACGGTTTGTTTTCTTTCAGATATGGACAATTTTGCGGCTTTTAACGAAGTTTATGGTAAGTATTTTACCGAAAAACCTGCTCGTTCATGCGTAGCCGTCAAAACCCTTCCTAAAAATGTGCTAGTAGAAGTAGATGTAATTGCAGAAATTTAGTTGGAAAGGTAATTATTTATGAAATTAAATGGTTCAGAAATTTTAGTAAAGGTATTTTTAGAAAATAAGGTTGACACCGTTTTTGGTTATCCAGGCGGCGCTGTTCTTAATATCTATGATGCGCTTTATAAAAATAGTGATAAAATAACTCATTATATGACTGCTCATGAACAAGGTGCAGCTCACGCGGCAGATGGTTATGCTAGAGCAACAGGCAAAACTGGCGTTGTTATTGCAACTTCAGGCCCAGGTGCTACAAATTTAGTAACTGGTATCGCAACTGCTTATATGGATAGCGTTCCTATGGTTGCTATAACAGGTAACGTTGGCAATTCGCTTATCGGTAGAGACTCTTTTCAAGAGGTTTATATCGCAGGTATCACAATGCCGATAACAAAGCATAACTTTGTTGTAAGAAAAGTTGAAGAATTAGCTGATACTTTAAGAGAAGCGTTTAAAATTGCACCTTCTGGCAGACCTGGTCCTGTTTTAGTTGATATTCCAAAAGATGTAACAGAGGCAGTTTGTGAATATACTCAAAAAGAGCCAAAAACAGAACAATTTGCTCAAAAAGAGTATGATTTAACAGAGATTGCAAAGGTGATAAACAGTGCTAAAAGACCTGTTGTTTTTGCAGGTGGTGGCGCTCGAATTTCAAAAGCAGAAAACGCAGTTTTAAAATTTATTAAGAAAGCAAACATTCCTTATGTTCATACAATTATGGCGGCAGGCGTTGTAAGATATGATGAACCGCTTAATTGTGGTATTTTGGGTATGCATGGTAATGTTCACGCTAACAAAGCAGTTGATAAAGCCGATGTAGTAATTGCAGTAGGCACTCGTTTTTCTGATAGAGTAGCGCTTAATACTGAAAAGTTTGCTTCTCGCGCTAAAATAATTCAAATCGATATTGATAAATCAGAAATAAATAAAAACGTAGCAGTTGATTATAACATTGTTGGCGATGTTAATGTGTTGCTAGAACTTCTTTTGCCGCTTATTAATGAAAACGATCATTCAGATTGGATAGAAAAAATTGATTCTTGGAAAGAAACAAGTCCAACAAGTGGTAATAAGCTTAATCCAAAAGCAGTTTTTGATGTTATCAATAATTTTACAAACGATGATGATATTTTTGTAACTGATGTTGGTCAACATCAAATGTGGTCAGCGCAATATCTTAATCACACTAAAGCAAATTGCTTCTTAACAAGTGGTGGCCTTGGCACAATGGGTTATGGTTATGGCGCGGCTATTGGTGCAGCAATCGGTACAAAAGCAAACAGAGTAATTCATATAACAGGTGATGGCTCGTTCCATATGAATATGAACGAAGCTTGCACAGCGGTTTCTTATGGTGTTCCTGTTGTAACTATTATTATGAACAATTCAGTTTTAGGTATGGTTCGTCAATGGCAAGGAACTTTCTATGGCAGAAGATTTTCTTCTTCGGAGCCGGAAAGAGTCACTAATTATAAAACCGTAGTTGAAGGTTTTGGTGGTAAGGGCTTTGTTTGCGAAACAGTAGAAGACCTTGAGAACGCATTAAACAGTTTGAAAACAATAGATGGCCCTGTATGGATTGATTGTAAAATTGATAGAGAAGAAAAAGTATTACCAATGATTCCGTCAGGAAAATCTGTTAGTGATACAATAAACGAATAAGGAGGGGCAGAGAATGGAAAAGAAATATATCAGTATTTTAGTTGCAAACTCTGAAGGTGTTTTGGCTCGTTTGTCATCACTTTTCTGTCAACGTGGTTTTAATATCGATAGTTTGACCGTTTCTGCAACAAACGACCCTTCGCTTTCGCGTATTACTATTACAACAATGGGTGATGAAGCAGAACTCACTCAAATTATGCGTCAAACCGAAAAGCTTCATGAGTTTAAAGGATTTTTTGAACTTAAACAAAACCAAGCGCTTTTAAGAGAATTGCTTATGGTTAAGGTTGAAGCGAGTGAAACAAATCGTTCAGCGCTTAGAGAGATTGCTGCGATTTACAAAGCAAAAATCATAGACCTTTCAAAATCAAGCATGGTATTTGAATTAACAGGAGAACCTGAAAAATTAGATGCTTTTCTTGAAATTTTAGGCACATATGATATAATGGAAGTATGTCGAACAGGAGTAACTGCCTTGCAAAGAGGCGAGGTTAAACTCTTAAAATAAATTTAGAATATTTTAAAATCAAAAGGAGATTTTTATTATGATTACAAAATACTATGATTCAGATTGCAATTTAGGTTTGCTCGACGGTAAAACCGTTGCTATTATGGGCTTTGGTAGCCAAGGTCATGCTCATGCTCAAAACTTGGCTGAAAGCGGCGTGAAAGTTATTGTTGGTCTTCGTTCAACATCAGCTTCTTGCGCAAAAGCTCGTGAAGCAGGTCTTGAAGTTATGGAAATTTCAGATGCTGCAAAAGCTGCAGATGTTGTTATGATGCTCGTTCCTGATGAACTCGCTGCTGACATCTACAATGAACAAGTAGCACCTTTCATGAAAGAGGGCGATGTTCTTTGTTTTGCTCATGGCTTTAACATTCATTACAACCTTATCAAACCTGCTAAAGACATTGATGTTATTATGATCGCGCCAAAAGGACCTGGTCATACAGTAAGAAGCCAATACCAAGAGGGTAAAGGCGTTCCATCACTCATCGCTGTATATCAAGATGCTTCAGGCAGAGCTAAAGATTATGCTCTTGCATATGCTTCTGGTATCGGTGCAGGCCGTGCAGGTATTCTTGAAACATCATTTAAAGAAGAAACTGAAACAGACCTTTTTGGTGAACAAGCAGTTCTTTGTGGTGGTGTAACAGAACTTATGAAAGCAGGTTTTGATACACTTGTTGAAGCTGGTTATGAACCAGAAATGGCTTATTTTGAATGTATCCACGAAATGAAACTCATTGTTGACCTTATCAACAATGGTGGTTTTGCTATGATGAGATATTCAATTTCAAATACTGCTGAATATGGTGATTACAGAACAGGTACTCGTCTTATCACAGAAGAAACAAGAAAAGAAATGAAAAAAGTTCTTTCAGAAATTCAAGATGGTACATTTGCATCAGAATTTATGCAAGAATTCTCAGCAGGCAGAAAAGCTAAATTCTTAGCAACTCGTCGTAAAGAAAGCGAACACGTACGTGAAAAAGTAGGCGCAGAACTCAGAAAAATGATGAGTTGGCTCAAAAAATAATTAAAACTTTATAGGCGGTCGATTAAGACCGCCTGTTTACTCTTTTTAATTAAAGGTGTTTTTTATGAATTTAAGAAGTGATAATGTAACAAAAGGCGCAGAGCGTGCGCCAAATCGCTCATTGTTTTATGCAATGGGATACACAAAAGAAGAATTAGAGTGTCCGCTTATCGGCGTTATTTCTGCGCATAGCGAAATCGTTCCTGGCCATCACCACCTTGATAAAATTGCAGATGCAGTTAAAGCTGGCGTGCAAATGGCAGGTGGTACACCAATTCTCATTCCTTCAATTGGTGTTTGCGATGGTATCGCAATGGGCCACATTGGTATGAAATATTCACTTGCTTCTCGTGAACTTATCGCAGA
>JAZRPX010000140.1:0-3439 GCA_045649445.1 Acutalibacteraceae bacterium
ATTGTAAACTAATTATAAATATTCAATTTATTATACTACAAAACACAAAAATAATAAAGACTTTTTTAAAAAAAATAGAATTAAAATATTTATGTAATTTTTAAAAAAATAATTATGTAAATCGAAAATTTGTTTATAGTCAAAAAAAGCTTAATTTTAAAGGTTTTAACACTTTCAACATAGTTTTCAACATAGTTCTTATGTCAACCAAAGTGACAATTTTGTTACATTTTGTCGAAATATAAAGAATACAAAAACTGATAAAAATAGTGCAAAAATACAATTGAATATAATATTTATCAACAACAAAAAAGGAAAGCCGCGGCTCTCCTTTTTTGTTATCTATTTAATTTTGACTTTTGCGGTTTTGCTCCAAACAGAATATGCTGTTTTTTTGCCAGAAACAACCATTGTTCTTATTTGAATCTTATATTGACCTTTTTTATGATTTTTAAGCAACTTTGTTATTACTTTCTTTTTAGCATTAACTTTTACAATTTTCCATTTGCCTTTAATTCTATAACGAATTTGGATTTTGTTAACATCTGTTGCTTTTTTATAAGTAACTTTAATTTTTTTGCCTTGTTTTTTAGCAGTGAATTTTGGTTTTGCAAGTTTTAACTTTTTAACAGTTGTTCCTTGCTCAATTAAGCCACTGCAAATACCGCATTTTTTATTGCCTGAATAACCATTTGCAAAATATGTTGCTTCAACTTTTCCAACTACAAGAATTGTTGAATGGTCACATATAAATTCTTTGATTATAAATGTATTTAACAAGCTTCCTTCATAATTGCCAACACCTATAATCTCAATTGTTGCTTGGCCTATTTCTATATTATTTGAATATGAAACAATATAATCTTTATTTAATACCAGATTTGATTTTACATCTGTTTCTACTACGCTACCAGTATAATATTTATCTGTTGTATCAACTGTGAAATCAGCAGGTGTTATCAATTTTCTATTGATTCTATATTCAAAGAATGTTTGACCTTGATAATTGCCGATACCAAAAACATATACGCTTGCTACACCTGAATTAACATTGTTATCATACTCAATTTTATAATCAACATCTTTTACAAGCTCTGATTTAACTTCTGTTTCAATAGCGCTACCGGTATAAGTTTTCGCATTTACATCTACTACAAAATCCTTATTAGAAATAGTTTTTGGTGTTATATCAAAATTATAAACAAGTTCAGCACAATAATTGCCAACACCAATGATTTTTACCGTAGCAACGCCTACATTCACATTGTTTTCATAACTTACTTTATAATCAGTTGATTTAAGAGATGATGTAATAATTGCTGTTAATTTTTCGCCTGTAAATTCTTGTTCTGATAAATTAGCAGTAAAATCATTTGACGAAATTGCTTTTGGTGTGATATCAAAATTGTAAACTAATTCTCCTGAATAGTTTCCTTTACCAATAACAGTTACACAAGCGGTTCCTACATTTATATTATCACTAAATTCAACAATATAATCTGTATTTAAAGCAAGATTTGATTTAATATCAACCTTTATTTCTTCGCCTGTATAAACCTTCTTGGTTTCTTCAAGCGAGAACATATCTTTTTCAATTTCTTTTGAAGCGATTGTAAAGGTTAAAACTACGCTACCACTATAATTTTCGCCAATAGCAGTTATTTTTACAGATGCAATGCCTACATTAATGTTATTTTCATAAATTACTTCATAATTTTTTGCATCAATTTCAGAAATAACAGCAGGGTTAAATTCTTCGCCTGAATAAACAAATTCTGTTTTTTCAAGTGAGAACATACCATCAACAAATTCTCTAACTATTTTGAATGTTAAAACAACTTTTCCTGAACAATTGTTTTTACCTGTAATTGTAACGGTTGCAACGCCTTCGTTTATGTTGTTGCTATAAATTACATCATAATTTTCTGCGCCGATATTAGTAATAATTTCTGGCTCTAAAGCTTCTCCTGTAAACAAAACAGAATCGTTTTTAAGTGAGAAATCTTTTTCAACTATTTCTCTTTGAGTAATATTGAATTCATGAGAAAGTTCGCCTTTATAATTGCCGATGCCTTTAATTTTAACAGTTGCAACACCTGTGTTTATGTTGTTTTCATAAGTTACTTCATAATCAACATCTTTTTTAAGCGCTGATTCAATATCAGTTTCAATTTCAAGCCCTGTGAAAACCTTGTCATCTACTGCAACTTTAAAATCATCTTCTGTTATTGCTTTTGGAATAATAGCAAAATTATAAACAAGCTCGTCACAATAATTGCCGATACCATTAACTATAACAGTTGCCATACCTACATTCACATTGTTTTCATACTCAACTGTATAATCTTCGCCCAACACAAGTTTTGATTCGATTTCTGTTTCAATTTCTTCTCCTTTGAAAACCTTGTCATCTACTGCAACTTTAAAATCTTCTTTTGTTATTGCTTTTTGAGCGATATTGAAATTATATGTAAGTTCACCCATATAATTACCAATACCGATAACTGTTGCTATTGCTGTTCCTACATCTGTGTTGTCTGCATATTCAACTATATAATCTTTATCATAAACTAAATTTGAAACTACATCTGTTGAAAGTTCTTCTCCGGTATAAAACTTTGTAGTTGTATCAACTGCAAAATCGGTTTGTGAAATTGCTTTAGGCGTAATTGCAAACTCAAATTCAACAGTGCCTTCGCAATTTTCTTTACCAACAATAGTTACAGTTGCAACGCCTACATCTGTATTATCAGCGTAATTAACCACATAGTTTTCTACATTAACGGTTGAATAAACAACTGGTTTTATTTCTTTACTTGTGTAAACAAAACTATTATTTTCTAATGAAAAATCATCTGCTAAAAGAACCTTTTTAATAATATTGAATGTTTTTGAAAAACTACCAATATAATGGCCTAATCCAGAAATAGTTATAGTTGCTTCGCCTACATTTGTGTTGTTTTGATAATCAACACGATAATCAACATTTTCAACAAGACCTGTTAACGCTGATACTTCTGCAATAATTTCGTTACCACTATAAGTTTTATCTTCTAAATCAATCTCAAAATCTGATTCTTCAATAGAACGAAGAATGGTTATTAACACAATATTTTTATCAACTGTGATTACATCATTTGGTTGATATAATTTTTCGCCATCTGAATAACCGATAATTGATTGTGATGCTTGAGGAAGGGTTGCTGTATCACCTTTTTTACCAACAAAAATATTTTTATCATCAAGTTTAACTACAACAACGTTTTCAACACAAGCGTAAGGTGTAACGGTTATAGTCGAACCTGAATCATAAACAGAAACCTCGTTTTCAACATCAGCATTATGATAATTTTCTGTAAGCTGTAATGATTGTCTTGTGCAAGTTAAATCTGCAAATGTAATGTTTTTAGGGCTAAGTCGGGTCGGAGCCATGTTGTTC
>JAZRPX010000141.1:0-7594 GCA_045649445.1 Acutalibacteraceae bacterium
CCTCCGACTTAGTGGCTCTATTTGGACATCTGTATTAGCCCATTTTCTTATAAACGCTTATGCTTTAATCGCAAATAAGCTTGCTAATGCTTACTCAGAATTATTTGAAAAAATATTTATTTTTTCAATATTATTTGCCCTTTTATCTCTTTTATATATGATATTAAAAGGTGCGTTTAATCTTTTTGAAAGCAAAAAAGTTTGTCTTTCGCAATCATCTAAATTTTTTAAAATATTATTGTCTCCAACAATATTTGTTTTTATTGTGATTATGATGTTTATTGCTTTGCAAAGTAAAGGTTGATTATATGTTTTATGAAGAAAAATTTATGATAGAAGCAATAAATCTTGCTAAATCTAGTTTTTGTGAAAACGAGGTACCTGTTGGTGCTGTTGTTGTTAAAGATGGTAAAATTATAGGCAAAGGTAGAAACAGAAGAGAAACTTTAAAAAACGCTTTGTCTCATGCGGAGATCGAAGCAATCGATAATGCCTGTAAAACGATAAATTCTTGGCGTCTCGATGGTTGTGACTTGTATGTAACTTTAGAACCTTGCCCAATGTGTGCAGGTGCTATTATTAACGCAAGAATTAATAAAGTTATTTACGGCGCTAAAGATAACAAACAAGGAGCAGTTTCTTCAGTTGTTTCTATGTTTGATTTAGATTTTAATCATCGTCCGAAAGTAGTAACTTCTGTTTTAGAAGAAGAATGTTCTAAACTTTTAAGTGATTTTTTTAAATCATTAAGATAAAATTATTAATTTAAAGGATGTAAATTTATGAAACTTGGTATTGTAGGATTGCCTAATGTAGGCAAATCAACATTGTTTAACGCTATTACTAATGCAGGTGCTTCTGCTGCAAATTATCCATTTTGCACAATTGAACCTAATGTTGGCATGGTGTGTGTTCCTGATGAGCGGCTTGATAAATTAGCTGAGATGTTTAATCCGGATAAAGTAACTCCAGCTGTGATTGAATTTGTTGATATTGCGGGTTTGGTTAAAGGAGCTTCAAAAGGCGAGGGCCTCGGCAATAAATTTTTGTCTCACATTCGTGAAGTTGATGCAGTTGTTCACGTGGTAAGATGTTTTGAAAATAATGATATCGTTCACGTTGATGGTTCTATTGATCCTGCTAGGGATATTGAAACTATTAATCTTGAATTGATTTTTTCAGATATTGAAATGGTTGAAAGAAGAAAAGATAAATCAACAAAACTTTTAAAAGGTGACAAGTCTTTACAAAAAGAAGTTGATTTTCTTGCAAGATTGATTGCACATTTAGAAGAGGGTAAACCTGCTCGTTCTATTGAAATGGATGACGATGAAATAGAAATTCTGAAAACAATTGCATTGCTTTCTTCAAAACCTGTTATATATGCATGCAATATGAGCGAAGATGATTTCGTTTCAGGAATTGATACAAATGTTAGATTTGATGCAGTAAAAGAAATTGCTAAAACTGAAAACGCAGGTGTTTTACCAATTTGTGCTGAACTTGAATCACAGCTTGTTGATATGGATGCTGAAGAAAAAGCAATGTTTTTATCAGAACTCGGTCTTGAAAGTTCGGGTCTTGACAGACTTATCAAAGAATGCTATTCACTTTTAGGATTAATTTCATATTTAACCGCAGGTAAACCAGAAGTTAGAGCTTGGACCATTAAAAAAGGTACAAAAGCGCCAGGTGCCGCTGGTGTTATTCACTCTGATTTCGAAAAAGGATTTATCAGAGCAGAGGTTGTTTCATACGAGGATTTAATCAATCTTGGCTCTATGGTTGCTGTAAAAGAAAAAGGTTTGCTTAGAAGCGAAGGCAAGGAATATGTAATGAATGATGGAGATGTAGTTCATTTCCTTTTTAATGTATAAAATATTAATTTATTGTTTGACTTTTTTAGAATACTGTTGTATAATTTAATTAATAATATCTTTAGGAGGATATATTGTGGAAATAAATATTTTTGAATTAGTCCATTTGTTAATAAGAAAACTTTGGATTTTAGTTATTTCAGCGCTTGTTTGTGCTGGTTTGACTTTTTGTTATAGCTTTTTTAGCTTAACACCTTTGTATACTTCATCTTCAACTATTTATATTAACAACTCTTCGGTTACTACTGGCGAGTATAAAGTTACTGCTTCTGACCTTTCTGCTGCAGAATCTTTGGTTAACAACGTTGTTGCTATTATCAAAAGCCGTTCTGTTTTGAATTTAGTTTATGAAGATTTAGGCAGAACATTCAAACAAGATCAGTTAAAAGGTATGTTAAAAACAGAAGTTGAAGTTAATACAGTAATGGTTAAGATTTCTGTTGAATGTGATGATCCTGATGATGCTAAAAGAATTGCGGCTTCATTCGTTAAATGTTCACAATCTCGTATTGAAGAAATTATTGTAAATACTGGTGTTAATGTTGTCGATGAACCAAACCTTCCAAAAACAACATCTTTCCCTAATCATAAAACTTACATAATTTTAGGCCTTTTAGCAGGATTCGTTGTTTCAGCTATTACAATAGTAATTGTTGATATTCTTGATACTCGTATTGATTCTGCTCAAGACTTCCAGGAGACATTCCCGGATGTTACTATTATCGGTATAATTCCAAACATGGAGGAGATGTAACATGGCTAAAAGAAAACATGCAACCAGATTTACTGAAAATGCTATTATTGGTAAGGATACATCTTTTACTGTTATCGAAGCATTCAAAGCAGCTAGAACTAACCTTATGTTTATGTTAGATTCTGATAATAAAAATAACGCTATTACTTTTACAAGTTATGCTCCTATGGATGGCAAGTCAACAACTTGTCTTAACCTTGCAATTACTTTTGCTCAAACAGGTGCACGTATTCTTGTTGTTGATGCTGATATGAGAAAACCTGCATTGCATAGATATATGAAAACCCAGTCAAAACCTGGTCTTTCAGAAGTTCTTGCGGGTATTTCAGATGATAAACCTTGCATTTATAAAACTGATGTTGAAAACTTATTTATCTTACCTTCAGGTACTGTTCCTCCAAACCCAACAGAACTCTTAATTTCTAAGAGAATGGAGAAACTTATAGAGGACTGTGCACCGTTGTTTGACTATATCTTTATCGATACTCCGCCACTTGGACTTGTAACTGACGCAGCGATTGTTGGCGCAAAAACAAAAGGTGTAATAAATGTTGTTAACTGCGAAAATTCTCGTAGCGAGGATATTGATTCTGTTAAAACAACTCTTGAACAAGCTGGAATTGATTTGATTGGCTGTATCATTAATGCGGTGCCAATTGCAACTACTTCTAAAAAATATAGTAAGTTCAGAAGTACAAACTATGGTTATAATTATGGTTATGTTGATTATGATTATTACTATAGAACTCATACTGGTATGGACGCTTCTGCTGACGAAAATTCAGAAGAAAAATAATATGATTGATTTTCATGCTCATATATTACCAGGGGCTGATCATGGTAGTAAAAATATAGAAACTTCATTAAAACAAGTAAATTTAGCTAAAAGAGCTGGCATTACAACTATTGTTGCTACTCCTCATTTTTATATGAATTCTAATAGTGTAGATGAATTTGTTGCAAGAAGAGACAACGCTTATGAAGAGTTAATGAATGCCTTAAAAGATTGTGATATTCAAATGAACATCATAAAAGCAAGTGAAGTTACTTTAGAAGTTGATTTATTTAAAATTAAAGACTTTTCTCCACTTTGTATAGGTGATACTAATTATATGCTTTTAGAAATGCCAATGGATTTAAATTGGACGCCTTGGCATTACAGCGCAGTCGATGAATTAGTTGCTATTGGAATAGAGCCAATTATTGCTCATATTAACAGATATCCTAAATTTTATTTAAATAAACTTTTAGAAAAAGATGTTTTATTTCAAGTTAATATTGAAGCTTTTAGACATCTTTCAAGCAGAATAAAACTTTTTAAAAAATTCCAAAGTGGTCATGTCAATTTAATTGGTTCTGATGTACATAGTTTTTCTATGGATACTTATTTTGATTTCAAAAAGTATAGTTCAAGATATCCAAAAATTTTTGATGAAGCAAACTATAATGCTAAAAGAATATTAAATATTAAATAAAAAGGTAATTAGTTTAACTAATTACCTTTTTTGTATTTTTATATTTATTTTATCATAAGTTTATATAGGTGATATTATGCTGTATGTTAATAATTTATATGAAAAAGAAATTATATCTGTTATAGATGGGTCGAAGATTGGAGAGATATTTGATCTCGAATTTGATGAAAAAAGTGGTAGAGTGTTATCTATAGTAGTTTTGAAGAGAAGTTTTCTATTTTGGAGAAAAGAAAAAAGTATAATACCTTGGAATTGTGTAAAAGTAATTGGAGATGAAACAATTTTAGTAGATGTTGTAAGTAATAAAACAAAAAGTCAAGAAAGCTTTTTGTTAAACTTTCTTGACTAATTTGCAAACCAAACATTTTTAACTTTGAATTCTTTGTCGTTTAAATAATTTAAAATACCAGCATCGCTTTTGAAATTAAATTTCAACTTGTATGAATAAAGCGCTTGATGAACAAAACCTTTCTTTTTATCTTTAGCGTTTTTTCCGTATTTTCCATCACCAACTAATGGGTGACCGATATGAGCAAAATGAGCTCTAATTTGATGTGTTCTTCCGGTTAATAACTCTATTTCTAAAAGTGACATATCATCAAATTCTCTTATAACAGTGTATTTGGTTTTAATTTCTTTTGAGTTTTCAAATTGAGTGTTTTTCACTGTTACAATGTTTTTCTCTTCGTTTTTAGATAAATACGCAACCATTGTGTCGCTATTTTTCTCTAATTTGCCGTGTATTAAACACAAATAAAATTTATCTAATTCTCTGTGTTTTATTTTTTCGTTTAAAATACGAAGAGTTTCCGCGTTTTTAGCAGCAATTACAATTCCACCTGTGTTTCTATCAATCCTGTTTGCGAGTGAAGGCGCAAATGAGTTTTCGTCATCAGGATTATATTCTCCGTTTTCATATAAATATCTATGAATCCTTGTAATAAGGGTGTCTCTGTATTCTTGATTATCAGGATGTACAATTAAACCTTCGGGTTTATCAATTAAAAGTATGTTTTCGTCTTCGTAAATGATATTCAGTTTTTTAGATGCATACATAAAGTCATAAATATTGTCTTTTTTTTCAAAAAATTCATCGTTTATGTACATTTCAACAATATCTCCAACATTAAGTCTTGTTGAGATTTCTGCTTTTTTTCTATTAACTTTAATTCTTTTTAATCTTATATATTTATACAAAAGATTTTTTGGTAAAAGAGGGGCAGACTTCGTGATAAATTTATCAAGACGTTGACCTGCATCATTTGAATTAATTTCAAAACTTTTCATTAGTGCCTCACTTTTAAAACGAGTTATAGACAAAAGTCTATAACTCGTTTTGTGTATTTACTTGTTATTTAGTTTCTATCAAACCATATTTTCCGTCTTTTCTTTTATAAACAACGCTAACCAAATTGTTATCTGCGTTTTCAAAAATAAAGAACTGATGACCAATTAGATTCATTTGCAAAATAGCTTCATTAACAGAAATTGCTTGTAAATAAAACTCTTTTGAACGAATTACTTCAAAATCATCTTCTTCAAAGTCAATTGGTACAAAAACATCGTCAAACGATGTTGAACGAAGACGTTTTTCAAGCTTTGTTTTTTGCTTTCTAATTCTTCTTATAACATTGTCATAAGCGTTATCAAAAGCATCAATTAAATCAACTTTGACGTCTTCTGCTCTATACACAGTAGCTTTGTCTTTTATAGTGATTTCAGACTTGACAGTTTCGTTTTCTAACACAAATTTAAGAGTAATTTGCGCATCATCTGAGAAAAATTTGTCAAGTTTTTTAATTTTGTTCTCGATATGCTCTTTTGAACTGTCTTTTAAAGTTACTTTTCTTAAAATGTAATTAGCTTTCATAAAATCACTCCTTGATATTTGATTAGAAATTAATTTGTTATTAATTTCTATACATATTATATCATTTGTTTGTGATTTTGTAAAGAGTTTTTGTACAAATTCAATAAAAATATTATAAAATCACACTTTTGTGTCGTGTAACATGACAACCTATGTTAACAGCAAGTGGCAATCCGGCTATATGAGTAGGGAATTGCTCAATATTTACTTTTAAAGCAGTTGTTTTTCCACCAAATCCTTGTGGCCCAATATTAAGTTGGTTAATTTTATTAAGAAGTTCGTTTTCTAAATCTTTATAAAAAACATTATTATTAGAAATATTTTCTCTACAAAGCGCTTTTTTAGCAAGATATGCGCAATACTCAAAATCTCCGCCAATTCCAATGCCTATAATCATAGGTGGGCAAGGATTAGAGCCAGCCGTCTTTACAATTTCAATTACATTTTCAATGATATCATCTTTTGTTGCGGTTGGCTTTAGCATTCTAATTTGACTCATATTTTCAGAGCCAAAACCTTTAGGCGCAACTGTAATTTTCAAGTTTTCTCCATTTACTATTTTTGTGTGAATAACAGCCGGTGTATTATCATTAGTGTTAACTCTATTCAATGGATCGTTGACAATAGATTTTCTCAATAATCCATTTTTATAACCGTTTTTTACTCCAAGATTTATTGCGTCTTCTAAATTGCCATCGACAATATGAACATCTTGTCCAATTTCGATAAATATAACAGCTATACCGGTATCTTGACAAATAGGTATATTTAATTCTTTTGCAGCATTTATATTTTCATAAATATCAGACATAATGCCTTTTGGAATTTGTTCGCATTCTTCTTCTAATGAACACTTTATGCATTTTACGATGTCATCAGGTAAGTTTTTGTTTGCATCTATACAGAGCTTTTCAACTGTTTCAGTTATTAATTTACAAGAAATTTCTTTCATAAAGTCTCCTTAAATAAAAAATCGGCATTAAGCCGATTTTTGGTATTGTTTTGTTTAGTTTCCTTTAATATCCACATAAATTTCTTCGTTTGCATAAACAAAGCCCAATTTTTCTCTAGCTGCTCTTTCAACTAATTCGTCATGCGAGCCATTTTCTAATAACGATTCAAGTTCTTTATTTGATATTTTTAATGCAGAAATTTCTTCTTGTTTTTGAGCTAAAACTTTTCTTGAAGAAACTAACTGAGCTTGTAAAGAAATCATTGAATATACTAAATAAAACGCAAGTAAAACTATTGAAACTTTAAAAACAACTCTTTTACTTGTGTTGTTAGATTTTGATCTTCTACTCATTATTTTTCCTCTTTGTTAATATAGTATAAACATTATACTACTAACATTTAAAAGTTTCAAGTTTTTTTTGATATTTTAGAAATAAAATTATCAAATATTAAATTTAGTTTTTCAATTAAAAATTTATAAAAAGTAAATATAGGATTTAAAACAAAAATTTTAATGTTGTTAAATATTTTTATTAAAACAAACTCTAGTTTTTTAGAAATAAAAACTTTTGTTAAAATAAATCCCAACAATTCAAAAAATAAAACAAATAATCGTAATTCGCCCTTGACTCTTACTAATAAAATTAAAAAAGTAATTATTGAA
>JAZRPX010000142.1:0-4024 GCA_045649445.1 Acutalibacteraceae bacterium
AATACAATGTATAGAATAAAAGATAGATTTGAATGCAACTATATTTTTATGCTTTTACCCAATACTGATATTAAATCAATATTTTGTATTGGACCTTTTCTCACTAAAAAACAAGAAAAATCAACTATTTTAGAATGGGGCGAAAGATACAATCTTAATCCAATTGATATTTCTGAATTGATATCATTCTATAATAATTTACCTGTATTAGAAACAACAAGTCTTGTGTTCTCTGCAATAGATACATTTGTCGAAACAATATTCGGTAAAAACAATTATCGTTTTAATAATATAAATGATAGTAATTCAATTATCGAACCGAATATTATAAGTAAAAGTTTTAATGACAAAAACAAAAATTTGCTTCATATGCAAGTTATGGAAGCTAGATATTCATTTGAAAATGATTTAATGCAAGCGGTTTCACTCGGTCAAGAACACAAGGCTGAATTGGTTTTATCCACTTTATCTGGCTTTTCTTTTGAAAGCAGACTTTCTGATCCTGTAAGAAACGCTAAAAATTATTGTATTATTATGAACACATTGTTGAGAAAAGCAGCTCAAAACGGTGGTGTGCATCCAGTTTATCTAGACGATACCTCATCAAACTTTGCTAAAAAGATAGAAACATTAACATCATTATATGCTGTACATGGTCTTATGATAGAAATGTTTAAAACTTATTGTAAATTAGTTAATAAACATTCACTAAAAGACTATTCTATACCTGTACAAAAAACAATAATATGTATTGATTCTGATTTAACAGCCGATTTAACCTTGAGTGCATTAGCTAAAATTCAAAATATTAGTCCAGGGTATCTTTCTGCTTTGTTCAAAAAAGAAACAGGAAAAACCTTAACAGATTTTGTCACTATCAAAAGAATTGAATATGCTAAAAAACTTTTAGCTACAACAAATCTTCAAATTCAAACAATAGCAAGTTATTGCGGAATTCCTGACTTTCAATATTTTTCTAAAACTTTTAAAAAATATGCAGGGACAACGCCGAAATCTTATAGAAATGAAAATTAATTACTTTTTGATTTGACGAGGACTAATGCCATATTCTGCTTTGAATGCCCTATAAAAATTTGTATAATCATTAAATCCACAATCATAGCAAACTTGTGTTGCGTTTTTACCATCTAAAATCATTTGCTTTGCTATGGTTAATCTTTTTAAAAGAATGTATCTGTAAACACCTATCCCCACTTCTTTGCTAAATTCATGTGATAAATGATATTTGCTTACAAAAAAACTGTCAGCTAAACTATCTAAAGTTAGATTTTCTCTGTAATTTCTGTCAATATATGATAAAATTTCAGCTACTAGTTTTGATTGTTTTTCAACTACATTATTTTTGTTGTCACCGTTTTCTATAATTCTATTCAGATCGATCAAAATTTGAATAAAAATACTTTTTGAATATAATTTACTAGAAAAAGAAAAACTATAATACTCATTAATTAGTTTAGCAAATTTTGAAGTTAAGTCTGATAGCTCATACTTATTATTAGTTATTATCAAACAATTTTTGTTTTTGTGTGCTACTTCAAAACATTTTGTTAATTCTTTTAAATTCTCATCTAAATACTTTTTATTAATCCACAAAACTATTCTTTCATATGTTTTTGAATTTTCAGAAACAATAGGTCTATGAAGTATTTGTGGATTAATAAGTAAAATATTGCCCGGCTCTAGTCTATATAATTGACCCTCAACCCAATAAGACACCTCGCCATTTAGCAAAAAATATATTTCATAAAAGTCATGATCATGCACTTCAACTTCAGAACCTTTTGGTTCTTTATAATGAAACACTTCAAACATTTCGTTTTTCATCGTTTGTCTGTTTTCAAATCTTTGTGATTTTTCACGCATTTATATCACCCAAAAATATTATACAACAAGTTTTGCAATGTTTCAAGCAATTTAAACAATATTCATTGCAAAAACTATCTGATATTATTTAACCAACGAAAATAAGGAGTAAATTTATGAAAAAATTCATGTGTAAAGACTTTTTGCTTACAACAAATACAGCAAAAAGCTTATTTCACGAATACGCAGATAATTGTAAAATAATAGATTATCATTGTCATGTTAATCCTCAAGAAATTTATAATAATGTAAAATTTGAGAACATAACTCAAATCTGGCTTGGTGGCGACCATTACAAATGGAGAATAATGCGCTCCAACGGTGTTGATGAAAAATACATAACTGGTATCGCTACAGATAGGGAAAAATTTCAAAAATTCGCAGAATGTTTACCAAAAGCAATCGGAAATCCGATGTATCATTGGTGTCACCTTGAACTCAAAAAATATTTTGGCTATGATGGTATATTAAACGGTGAAACCGCTCAAGATGTTTGGGATTTAAGTTTAGAAAAACTTAAAACAGATGAATTAAGCGTAAGAAATATTATTAAAAACAGTAATGTCGCATTTATAGGAACTACAGATGATCCTATTGATTCTTTAGAATGGCATAAAAAACTCGCAGATGATAGTTCATTTGATGTTGTTGTTGCCCCATCATTCAGACCCGATAAAGCATTAAATATAGAAAAACAAGGTTGGATTGATTATATAAATGAACTTTCTAAAGTTTGTGGATTTGAATTCAAAACTATTGATGACCTTAAAAACGCTTTAGAAATGAGAATGTATTTCTTTAATGAAAACGGGTGCAAAGCAAGTGACCATGGGCTAGATTATGCTTTTTTCAAAAAAGCCGATACAAATACTGTTAATAAAATCTTTAAAAAAGGTTTAAAAGAGAAAAATATAACAACTGAAGAAGCTGAAATTTTTAAAACAGAACTTTTACAGTTTTGTGCTGAAAAATATTCAAAACTTAATTGGGTTATGCAAATACATTATAATTGTCTTAGAAACCCAAATAGCAAGATGTTTAATGCATTAGGTCCTGATACTGGGTTTGACTGTATCGGCCCTAATAATGGCTCTAAAGCGATTTCTTCCCTGCTCGATGCTTTATATAGCAATGATTGTTTACCGAAAACAATTCTTTATAGTTTAGATAGCGCAGATAACTCATTTTTAGACACAATAATCGGTGCATTCCAAGGAACTGAAGTAGCCGGAAAACTTCAACACGGAAGCGCTTGGTGGTTTAATGATAACAAGCAAGGTATGAAAGACCAATTAATTAGTCTGGCAAATCTTAGTTTGCTCGGTAACTTTGTTGGAATGTTGACTGATTCAAGAAGTTTTTTAAGTTATACGCGTCATGAATATTTTAGACGAATTCTTTGTGAATTAATCGGCGAATGGGTTGAAAACGGCGAGTATCCAGATGATAAAGAAACATTAGGTAAAATCGTTAATGATATATGTTTTTGTAATGCTAAAAATTATTTCAAATTGGAGGTTTAAAAAATAATGAATATGAAAATGTCTTTTAGATGGTATGGAGAAAGCGATCCTATTTCACTTGAATACATTTCACAAATCCCTGGTATGCATTCAATTGTTTCAGCGGTTTATGATGTAAAACCTGGTGAAGTTTGGCCAGAAGAATCATTAGAAAAAATGAAAAAGCAATGCGAAGATAATCATTTAATCTTTGATGTTGTAGAGTCAATACCAGTACACGAAAACATTAAACTAGGCCGTGGAAATGTTGAAGAATTGTTAGAAGTATATTGTGAAAATATACGTAGATGTGCTAAATACGGTATTAAATGTGTTACTTATAATTTTATGCCTGTGTTTGACTGGACTCGTACACAACTTGATAAAAAAGCGCCTGATGGTTCAACAAGTCTTGTTATGTATTGGGACCAAATGAGAGGACTTGATCCACTAAAAGACGATATTCACCTTCCTGGTTGGGATTCAAGCTATACACAAGAAGAAGTTCGTGAACTCATAAATGCTTACGGAGAAATTGGTGAAGAAGGTCTATGGGCAAATCTTGAAAAATTCTTAAAGAAAGTTATTCCTGTAGCAGAAGAATGTGGTGTTAAAATGGCAATTCACCCTGATGATCC
>JAZRPX010000143.1:0-19959 GCA_045649445.1 Acutalibacteraceae bacterium
GTTGTTTGCTTATAAAGGTGAACTTTTTGCTTGGCATTATGCTACTGTGCCAGAAGAGTTTAAACAGTATTTTGGCTTGTTTAAATATAATAAAGAAAAGGATTGCTTTGAGCATACAGGAGATGAATACGATCCTATCCCAATAATAGAAAAAGCAGGGCAGGGTTATGATTATTCATTAATCCAAGCAAAATTAATTTATGATGATAAATATGTTTTTGTAAACAATGGTCTTTTGTTTACAGAAGATTTCAAAAATTACACCGAGTGTAATTTTGGTGAAGGATATGAAGGTTTTATAGCGCATGATATGTTTGAGCGCGAAGGTCAACTTTATATTCTTGCAAGTAAGACCACGAAAAATGGTAAATATAAAACTAGCGTTTTTGTAACAGAAAACCTTGAAAAATTTGCAGAGGTTTTGAGTTTCGAAGCTGATAGTTATATGATAAGTTTTGAACATGTTGATAACACATTTGTTTTCTGTGAAGGTGGCAAAGATTCAGAAGATATCGCAGAAAGTTGTGGTAATTTATACGCTTGTAAAATAGATTAAAAATTAAGGAGAAGAAAATGGCAAATTATAAAATTTCAAACTCTGTAATTAAGAGATTGCCAAGATATTATAGATTTTTGGGTGAGTTAATAAGCAATAATGTGCCAAGAATTTCTTCTGGCTCGCTTGCTACAAAAATGGGAGTAACCGCTTCACAAATTAGGCAAGATTTAAATTGTTTCGGTGGTTTTGGTCAGCAAGGTTATGGTTATAATGTTGTTGAACTTTATAACGAAATCGGCGAGATTTTGGGGCTTGATAAAAAATACAATGCAATTATCATCGGCGCAGGTAATTTAGGCAGAGCTATTGCAACTCATATGGCGTTTGATAAACGCGGATTTAGTTTGATTGGTATTTTTGATAAAAAAGAGTCAATCGCAGGGCAACTTATAAAAGGAATGCCTGTTCGCCATATTAGTGGGCTTGATGAATTTTGTAGAGCGCATAAACCAACAGTAGCAGTTTTATGTATTCCTGAAACGGAAGCCGAGATGACTGTTAAACAGTTATTGAAATTAGGAATTAGTGGCTTTTGGAATTTTTCACATTATGATTTTAATTTAAAATTCCCAGATGTTCCTGTTGAAAATGTTCATTTAAGTGATTCTTTAATGACATTTTGTTATAAAGTAAAAACCAAGGAAGAAAACGAAGAAAAATAATAATTCTTTCGGAGTGATTTGATGAAAAAAATCAAAAAATGGGTTAACGATGCATTTAGTTTTTTTGCAAAATTATCTAACCTTTTTCTTGATAATCACATTTTTGCTTATGCTTCACAGGCATCGTTTTTTGTAATTATTTCAGCAGTTCCGTTTGCAATGATTTTGCTTAATATTTTGCAAGCAGTTATGCCGATTCCTCAAGAGACGCTTGAAAAGTTCATATTTGAATTTTTGCCTTTGCAAGTGCATGAAATAGCAAAAAATGTGATTTCTGATTTTTATAGCAATGTAAATATTTCTTTTGTTTCTGTTACAACTATTTTCCTTATTTGGACTGCCTCGCGAGGAGTAAATGCAATCTCTTCGGGGTTAAAAGTTGTTTTTGATACAAATGATGATGGAAACTATTTTAAATCTGCATTTTGGTCATTAACATATACTGTTTCTTTTATAGTGATAATTATAGCAACAGTAGGCGCAATGCTTTTTGGCCAATATCTTGTTAATTTATCAATGGAATATGTGCCAACAATCCATCTGATTGTCGATGCGTTAATTAGATTAAGGTATATTATTTTACTTGTATTGTTAACCATTTTCTTTATGAGCGCTTATAAGTTTTTAGGCAAATCAAAGATAAGATTTAAAAATCAATTTGTTGGCGCGTTTCTTTCAAGTTGTTTTTGGCTTGTATTTTCACAAGTTTATTCGTTGTATATTCAAAATGTAGGCAGATTATCATATATTTATGGCTCGCTTGCGGCAATTGTATTTTTAATGCTTTGGCTATGGTTTTGTATGATAAGTATGTTGCTTGGCGCACAAATAAATAGATGGCTATTTGAAAAAGATATAACTTTAAAGAAAATATTCACAAAAAAATGATAAAAAAATCAAGATTTTTGTTGACATTTTATAAAATATAGGTTATAATATAGATGAACTAAGAAATGTTAGGAGATGATACCGATGGGCGAGGAAAAACAAAGTTTTGCAAAAAGTCTGCTGTTAGTAATCGGCTTTATTACTGTAATAGCAGGAATCGCCGCAGCTGTTTACGGAGGATTGAAATACTTCGAGAACAAAAAAACTGAAGAATTTATGGATTATTACTTCGATGAAGATGATTATATAGAAGAAAGCCCTTATGAAGAGATCGAAGAGGAAGTAGAAGCTGAATAAAGGCGATAATTTTTGACTTACCGATTACTAACTAAACCACTTATGAACTTAATATAAAAAAGGTTGGGATAGTGATGTACACATAATTTTTAAAACATAGGTTATAAATGTTGTAAGAGTTAATGAGGGTTAAGCCAATGAGAAGTTAATTTTATTTCTGAAAAATTTATAAAAAAGGAAATGATTCCAATGAGAAGTTAAATTTCTCTATAAAGTGAATTTTAAAAAAGGAAATAAAACCAATGTACAATTAAGAAAACAAAAAGCAAGGTGAAGTTCACCTTGCTTTTTTTGTTAGTTTGTTTGATAATTAAAACTCGCCGTTTTCGATTTTTTCAATTTTGTCGAGGCGATTTTGATGTCTGCCTCCTTCGTATTCTGTGTTAAGGAAGATATCAACCAATTCAAGCGCAAATAAATCGCCTAAAACTCTGCCACCGAGGCAAAGAACATTTGTATTGTTGTGTAAACGAGTAAATTTAGTTGAAAAATGGTCAGTACAAACTGCTGCGCGAACACCTTTAACCTTGTTAGCCGCAATAGACATACCAATACCGGTACCGCAAACTAAAATACCTTTTTCTGCTTCGCCAGAAGCAACAGAAGTTGCAACAGGATAAGCAGTATCAGGGTAGTCAATACTTTTACCATCAAAAGTACCGAAAAATTTGTACTCTATTTTTTTCTCATCAAAATCCTTCATAATTTTAACGGCTAATTCATAACCGCCGTGGTCACAACCAATTGCTATCATCTTTATTTCTCCTTCTTTTTAAGTTCTCTGCTTGCTTGTGGTAATCTCAAGTAAGCAGGAGTTATTTTATCGGGGCTTTTCGCCTCGTTTTTGTGCTTTTCTGTAAGTGTGCAAATAGAACTTGCGTGTGGTAATCTTACTTCTTCATCGGCAATGGTGTATTGCACTTCTTTGAAGTTTTTCTCACAAACTGCCGTGCCATCGCCACAAAGAATAATCGGTTTATTTATTTCTATCAATTCTTTTTCAAGTTCTTCAATAGAAATTGCTCTGTCATCACAAAGTCTAATTAACTCGCCGTTTTGCTCTTCAAAAAGTGCGTTGTAAACTTGATTACATCTCGCGTCCATAACTGCGCAGAAAATACCGTCATGATGTTCACTTGCCGTATGTGCAATCGCTTCAAGAGTTGATACGCAAACGCAAGGCGTATCAAAAGGCGCCGCCATTCCTTTAACAGTAGCCATTCCGATTCGAAGCCCTGTAAATGAGCCAGGACCTTTAGTAACGCCGATTAAATCAATATCTTTAACAGTTAACTTTGCTTTGGTTAAAACTTCATCAATCATCGGCAAAAGAGTTTGCGAATGAGTAAGCCCATTATTAACTATCTTTCCAATAAGTTTGTTTTCATTTAAAACAGCAACAGAACAACTAATGCTTGATGAATCAATGCCTAAAATTTTCACTAGTCTAGTCCCTCAATTTCAAAAATTCTTGTAGTTTCATTTTCTCCGCCAGAAATGGTTATTTTAATGTGGTTTTCAGGAATAACATTCTCAATGTTTTCACTCCATTCACAAACCACAACGCCACTTTTCTCACAGTAGCCGAAAAAATCAGTAGAATAAAGGTCGTCAAAAGTTTCAATGCGATACATATCAAAATGATAAACATTAAGCTTTCCGCCGATATATTCATTTATAATCGCAAAGGTAGGGGAAGATGCCTCGCCTTCAAAACCGAGCGCTTTTGCAAGATGTCGTGTGAATGTAGTTTTACCCATTCCCATACCGCCAAAAAACGCAATAAAATCATTTGGTTTTAATTTTTTTGCTATTTTTTGCGCTAATTCTTTTGTGTCATTTTCGCAAGTAGAAATAAATTTCATTTTAACTTCTGTCCCTTAAATACATAGTTCTCATAAACCTATTTTTATAAACTGATAAAACAAGCCCAACGCTTATATACAAGCAAACAAGTGAAGAACCACCTGCCGAGAAGAATGGCAATGTTACACCAATAACTGGCAAAAGCGCTGTAACCATTCCAATATTAATAATCAACTGTGCAGCAAGCATACCAAAAGCGCCTGCACAAATTATTTTGCCTGTAACATCTTTTGAAATAGTGCTTATATATATAACACGAATGATAATAAGCGCAAGAATTAAAAGCACGGCTAAACAGCCAATAAGACCTAATTCTTCGCCTGCAACAGTTAAAATAAAGTCGTTGTGCGCTTCAGGAACACCACTATTAGCAGATTGTGTTTTAGCACCATTTAAATAACCTTGACCAAACATACCACCCGAACCGATTGCTTTAATAGATTGTAATTGTTGATATCCGTAACCTTTAGCATCTGCCTCAAGGTCAAAAATAACTGCAAATCGTTCTTTTTGGTATTCAGATAAAACGTAAAACCAAGCAAAAGGCGCGGCAACTGCAACCCCACCAAGACCGATAAGGAAGTAACGAAGTCTAACCCCTGCCATATACATCATTGAAAGGAATATAACGGTCATAACAGTAACAGTACCAAGGTCTTTTTGTAAAATCATAACTAATGCAGGAGCAGCCATTCCGTGCAAAGTAAGAAGAATAACATTGCCTACATTGTTTATTTCTTCAGGTTTTATAGAAGAAACATGTTTTGCAAAAGTTAAAATCATAATGATTTTGATAAGCTCACTAACCTGAATAGAAACGCCGAAAATTCTAAGCCAAGCTTTGTTATCAGCACCTTCAGGGGTAAAACCAAATTGATATGTAATAAACAATAGGGCAATTGCTATAACAATATAAAGTGGCCATAATTTTGTTAAATTTGTATATTCAAACAGAGAAATAAAAATTGCAACGCCAAGACCTAAAACGAGCGCGCCTAACTGTACGATAACTTGTTCAAAACCGTTTCCGTACATATTTGTTGCAGAGTAAATGAGTACAGAGCCATAAACAGACGCCGCAACGCATAAAAATAGCAATATTTTATCAGTTTCTCTGATATAATCGGCTATGTTTTGCATTAATTTTCTCAAAGCAAAAACCCTTTCTATAAATTATTTTAATTCAACAATAGTAACGCCATCTTCACCTTCACCAAAAAGACCTACCCTAAATGTGCGAACAGATGGGTGTTTTCTTAAAAATGTTTGAACACCTTTTCTTAAAGCGCCCGTGCCTTTTCCGTGAATAATGGTGAATTGATTTATTGAACCCAATTGAGCGTTATCAATAAATCTGTCAATATCCATCACTGCTTCATCAACAGTCATACCTCTAACATCAATCTCAAGTGAAGCCGAACGAGTTGCTTTAGAGTCAACTCCGGTGCGTCTTACAACTGATTTAGGAACATTGATTTTCTTTTCTTCAACTAATCGAACAGTATCAGCAGAAATTTTCATTTTCATAATTCCTGCTTGAACCTGAATTTTATTTTTACTATCAGGCAAAGTTAACACTATCGCTTTTGTATCGGTTTCAGGCATTAAAACAGTATCACCAATTTTGAGTGGACGAGGCAATTTATAATCATCTTTATACTTCTCGCCTGAAGAAGCGATATTATCAAGCTTGTTAAAACTCTTTCTTGCTGATTGTTCAGCTTTAGATAGAGCATCTTTAGCGCCTTGTTTTTTAAGTTCTTTTAATTCATCTAAAAGACGATTTGCTTCAATTCTTGCATTATCAGTGATAATTCTTGCTTGCGCTTTAGCGTCTTCGATTTGTTTGTTATATTCATTGCGCAAACTTTCAGATTTAGCATTTGCCTCATCTGCTTGCTTTTTAGCAATTTCTAAACGCTTGTTAGCTTCATTGATTTTATCATCAAACTCTTTTTGGCGTGATTGTAATTGTTCAACAACACGCTCAAAACGGTTGTTATCATCAGAAATAAAGCCCTTTGCTCTTTTAATAATGCTTTCATCCATGCCAAGTTTTGAGGAAATCGCAAAAGCATTTGATTTACCAGGTACGCCAACCAAAAGACGATAAGTTGGAGCTAAAGTTTTAACATCAAATTCGCAACAAGCGTTTTCAACGCCATCGGTATCGAGCGCATAAGCTTTAAGCTCTGCATAGTGAGTTGTAGCAGAGAGAGTTGCGCCGAATTTGCGAAATGATTCAAGAATAGAGGTAGCCAAAGCAGCGCCTTCGATAGGGTCAGTACCAGAGCATAATTCATCAAGCAAAACAAGAGAATTATTATCAACTTTATCTAAAATTGATACGATATTCTTAATATGAGAAGAAAAAGTTGAAAGTGATTGCTCAATGCTTTGTTCATCGCCAATATCAGAAAAAATATTATCCCAAACTGCGATTTCGCTACCTTCAGAGCAAGGAACAAGCATTCCGCTTGCTGCCATAATAGATAAAAGACCAATGGTTTTAATGGTAACAGTTTTACCGCCTGTGTTAGGGCCGGTAATAACGAGCATTTTGTAATCCTTACCGAGAGTAACATTTATAGGAACAACTGAATGTTTATCAAGCAAAGGATGACGCGCATTTTTAAGTTCAACATAGCATTTGTCATTAAGCAATGGCTTTGTTGCATTCATTTTTTGCGCGAGTTTTGCCTTTGCAAAAATATAATCAAGCTCTTGTAAAATCCAAAGCGAATTCAAAATAGAATCTTTAACTTCAGCGCATTCACCTGAAATTTCAAATAAAATTCTTTCAATCTCTTCTTGCTCTTTAGATTTTAATATTTTTATTTCGTTGTTTGCTTCAACAACTGCCATCGGTTCAATAAAAACAGTTGAACCAGTTGAAGAAGTATCGTGAACTAACCCTGAAATTTCTGATTTATATTCCGATTTAACAGGAACAACATATCTTCCGTTTCGTTGAGTAACAATAGTGTCTTGTAAAAATTTATTATAAGAAGATGAACGAGTAATTTTTTCTAGCTTTTCTCTTATAGAGTTGCTAATGCTTATCATTTTTCGCCTTATAGCAAAAAGGGTATCAGAAGCATTATCATTCAATTCTTCTTCATTGCGAATGCAAGTGAAAATCTTATCACATAAACGCTTGTTTTCGTAAAGATTAGCAAAAAGAGTATCAATTGAAGTAGAAATTCCTTCTGAATGAGAGCGCCAATCTTTGATAGCGGTAACATTTTTTAAAACCCCACCAATGCGTAAAATTTCTGCATTGTTAAGCATACCGCCTGAAGCCGCGCGAGTAAGCGCAGTAGTAACATCTTTAACCCCTGAAAAAGGCGGTGTAGAAAAACTACAAATCAGTTTATATGCATCATCAGTTTTCTCTATTAACTTTTTAGCTTTTTCAAAGTCTGTTTGCGGTGTAGTTTCAAGTGCTTTTTGTTTGGCACCATCTGATACACAACAATCTTTAAGTGAGACTAAAATTTTGTCAAACTCAAGAGCTTTATAATGTTTGTTCATCTATATCCTCATTTGTTTATAAAAATCAAGTGTTTTATAATTCTTTTCGGTTTGTGATAAAAGATATTTTTCGGTAATATCGCTTAAAATTTTCTCGCTTTCTTCATTTATCTTGAAAGAAAACATCTTTTTTTCATCTTGATAGATAATGTGGCAAAGCGCTGCAAAAACGCTGTTTGGAATAGAGATATAATTCTCGTCTTTACATTTTTCACAAGCAATAACGCCGTTTATAATATCAAAACCAACATTGTTTAATTCTTCGGTTTTACATTTATCGCAATAAGAAATCAAAGGGCAATAGCCCGAATATTCAAGAATTTTTAATTCGAAAATTGCTTTTAAAACTTCTGGCGAGCGTTTTTGTTCGCATAGCAAATGCAAACAGTTAAGAGTTAATCTTAAATAGTTGTCTGCTTTTTCAAATATAGGCGCAAGATTAAGTAGCAATTCGCAAAAATACCCTGCAAGTGCTAAAGACACAATATCATTTCTAAGCCCAAAAAATATTTCTTTGCTTGTAGCAGTATTAATTTTATATGTATCTCGGGATTGATAAATGGTCAATTCCGAATATGATAGCAGCGAAGTAGCCGAAATATTTTTTGATTTTATCTTCAAAGCGCCTGGCGCAAAAGCACGAATAAGCCCTAAATCTTCAGTTAAAACAGTTACAAGGCGGTCAGCTTCGCCAACCTTTTGTTCCTTGATTATCAAACCGTTCGTTGTTGTAAGACTCAAACTGTTTTGCCCCCTTTTCTTCAAAAATACTGCCTTTATATTTCAAATAGTCTTCAACTTTACCAGTATTTAAAAAAGCATTCCATAAATCTTTATCGTTCAAAAAATCATCTCCAAAAAAGTTTGTTACATTTAAGATTTTTTGAAGATTTTAAAAAAATATGAATGGAAAAATTATAGCAAACGCTAAAAGCTTTTATTTAAGCAATAAGGTAATTTAATCCAACCCAAGTCCATGAATAATACTGTTAGAAGTTCGCCAATTTTCTTTAACTTTAACCCAAAGTTTAAGGTTAACTTTTATCTCAAAAAAGTTTTCAAGGTCGTGTCGTGCCATCGTACCAACTTTTTTAAGAGTTTGACCACCCTTGCCAATAACAATTCCCTTGTGGCTTTGACGCTCACAGTAAATCGAGGCGTCTATATCGAGAATATCTGCATCATCACGCTCTGAAAAACGCTCAATATCAACTGCGATTCCGTGTGGCACCTCTTTGTCAAGACATCTTAACAATTTTTCTCGTATCATTTCAGCAGTTATAACCCTTTCAGGTTGGTCGGTAAAAGAATTTTCATCAAAAAAGTGAACAGAAGGAACTGCAAACTTTTCTAATTCTTCAAGTAAAATATCAAGTCCATCACTGTGCTTTGCGCTAACAGGAATAATAGCAGAAAACGGGAAAAGTTCTGAATAAGCTTTAATTATTTCAAAAAGTTCTTCTTTATCTTTAAGCAAATCAACCTTGTTAATAGCCAAAACTGCTTTTAGTTTTCTGCTTTTGAATTTAGCAATAAGCTCTTGTTCGGCAGGGGTTATTTTTTTGTCTGCCTCAACAACTAAAAGGCAACAATCAACATCAGCCATACCTTCCTGAACGGCTTTTACCATATATTCACCTAAAGTATTTTTTGGCTTATGAAGACCTGGTGTATCAATGAAAACAAGTTGCATTTCATCTTTTGTGATAATGCCCGAAATCTTTGTTCTAGTGGTTTGTGGCTTGTCAGAAACAATAGCGATTTTTTGACCTACAAGTTTGTTTAAAATTGATGATTTGCCAACATTTGGTTTGCCAACAATGGCAATAAAAGCCGATGTAGTTTTATTCATAATAACTCCTATGCTAAATCTCTTGGTTGACCAACAAGATTCATAACTTCTTCTTCTTTTTCACGCATTTTTGCGGCTTCAATACCACCATTAACGTGATCATAACCTAAAAGGTGAAGCATTGAATGAGTGGTAAGAAAACCTAATTCTCTTCTAATTGAATGGTTGTAATCTTGGGATTGTTCGACTGCTCTTTCAACAGAAATAACAATATCACCAAGCATCTTGTAATCTGTTTCAGGGTTAATAGGATAGTCACCATTTTCACCTAAAGGGAAAGAAAGCACATCTGTAGCCGAGTCAATATTTCTATGCTTGTTATTTAATTCATGAATTCTTTCGTTATCAACAAAGGTAATATTAACCTCGTGTTCGCCATTTAAATTTTCAATTTTTGCAACGGCATTACAACATCTTCGAAGTAAAATTCGAATTCCTGTTGGGATTTTAACTTTTTTCTGTTCATTTGAAATAATAACTTTAACCTTATCCATTTTTATCATTCCTTTATTTGTAATTCTTATTTCTTCTTTGTTCTTCTGCTTTTTCATAAGCTTTTACAATTGATTGAACAAGCTTGTGTCTAACAACGTCTTTTTCAGTAAGTTTAACAACTTGAATATCCTCAAGATTTTTTAAAATTTTAATAGCGTCATTAAGCCCTGAAGCTTTTCCGTCAGGCAAGTCAACTTGAGTGTTATCACCGGTAACAATCATTTTTGAATTAAAACCTAAACGAGTTAAAAACATTTTCATCTGTTCTTTAGTAGTGTTTTGTGCTTCATCTAAAATGATAAACGAATCATCAAGTGTTCTACCACGCATATATGCAAGTGGGGCAACCTCGATAGCGCCTTTTTCGTGAAGCCGTGCAAATGTTTCAGCACCAAACATATCAAAAAGAGCATCGTAAAGAGGACGCAAATAAGGGTCAACCTTTTGTTGCAAATCCCCAGGCAAAAAGCCTAATTTTTCACCTGCTTCAACTGCAGGACGAGTTAAAATAATACGAGTAATTTTCTTTTCTTTAAAAGCTCTTACTGCCGCCGCTACCGCAAGATAAGTTTTACCAGTACCTGCCGGGCCAACACCTATAACAATAGTGTTGTTATCAATTGCTTCAATGTATTTTTTTTGCCCTAAAGTTTTTGGTTTAACAGGTTTGCCGCTAACTGTTACAGCAACGCAAGTTTTATCAGTAATTTCATATAAACTTTCGTCTTCACCATCACGAATAAGCGAAATAATGTAGCTTATATTTTGGTCGTTAAGCGTTTCGCCACGAGACAAAAACATAATCATATTTTTAACTGCTTTTATAGCGTTATCTATTTTGTTTTCATCACCTGAAAACTTCAATTTTCCATCGCGATAAGTAATAGAAACAGAGTATTCTTTTTCAATAATTCTGATGTTTTCATCATAACTGCCAAAAAGCCCACTTATAAGCTCGGCATCGTCAATTTTCAAATGTTTTTCAACCAATGATTTTTATCCTCATTTTTCATTAATTCATAATCAATTTATTATAACATATTATTTTGATTTTGTCATCAAAATATTTTAATTTTTTAAAAGATTTTTAAATCAAAAAGCCACCTCAAAAAGAGGTGGCTTAAAACCTTTTAAATTAAAGAATACTAAATCCAACAACAAGCGCTGCAAAAACGATTGAAACCATTGATAAAAGTTTAATAAGAATGTTAATAGCAGGGCCTGATGTGTCTTTGAATGGGTCGCCAACTGTATCACCAACAACTGCTGCTTTGTGATTATCAGAACCTTTACCGCCGTGAACACCACTTTCAATGTACTTTTTAGCGTTATCCCAAGCACCGCCTGAATTAGACATAAATACTGCTATTAAGAAACCTGAAGCAGTAGCGCCTGCAAGCATACCAACAACACCAGTGCAACCTAAAATCAAACCAACTACAACAGGAACAACGATAGCAACGATTGTAGGTAAAACCATTTCTTTCAAACTTGATTTTGTGCAAAGATCAACACATTTAGCGTAATCAGCATCTGCTTTGCCTTCCATAAGACCGGTGATTTCTTTAAATTGTCTACGAACTTCTTTAACAACACTTTGAGCAGCGCGGCCAACAGATTCCATGGTAAGAGCTGCAAAAACGAATGGTAAACAAGCACCGATAAACAAACCAATAAGAACAGTTGGGTTTGTTATAGATAAATCAGCAATTTTTTCTGCGCCACCCTCGATAGTTTTAACTTTATCAATATAAGAAACCATAAGAGCCAAAGCTGTGAGCGCTGCAGAACCAATAGCAAAACCTTTACCTGTAGCAGCGGTTGTGTTGCCGAGTGAATCAAGGGCGTCAGTGCGTTCGCGAACTTCTTTTTCAAGACCAGCCATTTCAGCAATACCACCAGCATTATCAGCAACAGGGCCATAAGCGTCAGTTGCAAGAGTGATACCGAGAGTTGAAAGCATACCAACTGCGGCTAAAGCAATGCCGTATAAACCAGCTGCGCCACCACCTACAACATAGAAAGAAACTAAAACGCAAATAGCAACTATAACAATTGGAAGAGCAGTTGAAAGCATGCCAAGTGAAATACCGCTTATGATGATTGTAGCAGAGCCGGTTTCAGATGAGCCAGCGAGTTTTTTAGTAGGCTTATATGTATCAGATGTGTAATATTCAGTTGCTTGACCGATTAACACACCAGCAATAAGACCTGAAATAATAGGGATATAAAGTTTCCAATCGCCCAAAACAAAGTAAACGAGAGGGAAAGAAACTATCGCAATTAAGATTGCAGAAAAGTTTGTGCCGCGGCCAAGCGCAGAGAGAAGATTCTTTTGCGAAGCGCCTTCTTTTGTGCGAACTAAAGCAGTACCAAGCATTGAGCAAACAATACCGATTGCAGCAATAAGCATAGGCAAGGCCATAGCTTTAATTGAGTGAAAAGCAGAAACGCCAAGCGCTGCTGCAGAAATAATAGAACCAACATAAGATTCATAAAGGTCTGCGCCCATACCTGCAACGTCACCAACGTTATCGCCAACGTTATCTGCAATAACAGCAGGGTTTCTTGGGTCATCTTCAGGAATACCTGCTTCAACTTTACCAACAAGGTCAGCGCCAACGTCTGCCGCTTTTGTGAAGATACCACCACCAACACGAGCAAAAAGCGCCATTGATGAAGCACCCATACCGAATGTAAGCATAGCAGAAGTTATTTCTTCAGGTGAGAGATGGAATACAAATTTAAGTAAGAAGAACCAAATAGAAATATCTAAAAGTCCAAGGCCAACAACAGTGAATCCCATTACAGAGCCGGCAGAAAAAGCAACTCGAAGACCTCTGTTAAGCCCTTCTCTACAAGCGTTAGCAGTACGAGCATTAGATAAAGTAGCAATTTTCATACCAACAAATCCCGAAAGAGCAGAGAAAAAGCCACCTGTAATAAATGCAAAAGGTACATAGAAAGTCAAAAGTCCAAAAATAGCCATAACGCTCAAAATTACAAACAGTACAGCAAAGAAAACAATTACAATTGCATATTGGCGTTTTAAATAAGCATTAGCGCCATCACGAATAGATTTTGAAATTTTTTGCATTGTTTCGGTGCCTTCAGAAAAATTCAAAACTTTTTTTGCAGTCAAAATTGCATATAAAAGTGCAATAACTGCGCCAACAAATGTGGCAATAACTAGATATTTTTCCATAATTTATGTCCTTTCAAAAAAATGGTACCTTATATTATATACCTATTTCTAAAAAAAGTCAACAAAATGGAATGAAATAATGTTAAAAAATTAACTATTTTAAAATTTTCTTGTATGCAGCTATATTTTCCTCACAAATAAACACTTTTTTATGCAAAATCCCATTTGATTTTTTCTTAAAAGATTCAGATTCAACTGAAGTTATCGTGTTTTTTAATTGCTTTTGTGATTTTTCTTTCATTTTACTTGTTGCAATTTGCTTGGCAGTGGATTCGTCTAAAATTATTGGCTTGTTATATATTTTTTTAAAATGCGCAGTGGTCTTTTTTATAGGTAATTGAGTGCCTAAAAAAGAGAAATTTTTAATGTTTTGCTTTGCTATGTAAGGTTTATCTATTTCGCCGAAAAATAGCGGAATATTGATATTCGCAATTGTTAAAACAGACCTTTTTTTAATGCTTTCATCGTAAATTTTTTGCTTGTATTTAAACGGCACAAAAACCTCTAAACTATGCCTTGTTTGCGCTATTATTTCGGCGTCTGAATTAACAAATTTTGTGGTTTTGTTTGTAAGTTCAATTGCGCCTGAAACAAGCAAATCTCCCTTTGCAACAGCTTCGCCGATTTTAACGCTAACTCTGCCAGAATATGCTTTTATTTTTAGTATCTTTCCATCGGTTTTCGCAACTATATTGCAAGGTGATTTGAGTTTGGTTTTAGTTGGCTTTTTTTCTGTTTTAACAAGTTCAACATCAACAAAACACCCTTTGATATTAAAAGCAGCCCAAGAAAACTGTTGATTTTTTATAAGAAAATCTTGTCTTGCTTTTTGAGGGTCAATATTTTTAATTCTTGCGCCGAGATAAACACCGCTTGAATTAAGAGAAGCAAGAACTTTTTCTTTTGGTATATCTGCATTTCCGTTAATAGAAATATTAAGACAAAAACCGGAAAGAAACCAAATTATCATAAAAAACAGAAAAACACCAATAGGAATACCGTATCGATGGCGATATCTTCTTATTAAAAAGGGAAGACCATAGCGTTTTTTAACCTTTAATCTCATACAGGATTTTTTGGCTATAGTTTTTATGGTTTTATAATCTTTTGCATACATTTTACCAGAGATTTCGTTTATATTCACATGCGCATCCCAAACAGAAATGTTGTTTTTAGCGCAAAGATTTAAAAATCTTTCAGGAAAAACACCGTTTCCAATAAAACTTACATAACCGGTTATGATTTTAAAAACTTTAAGCATAAACATTAGTAAAACACCTCTAATTTAGAAATTCTAATTTTTCAATATTTCCTGAAATATAAGCGGTGCTTGTGTTTAAACTATCAAGCGTTAAATTTTTCCCTGTAAATGCAATTATTTCCGAACCGGTGTTGATTTTAATTTCGGTTTCACTGTATTGCAGAATGGTGCATTTACAGTCAATTAGCGCGCTTTGATTTGATTGTAATTCAATTCTAGCGCCACCTGATAAAATTCCGCTTGGCAGTTCAAAGTATTTGCTAATTAAATTTCGTTTACACTTTTTATCAGACAAATTCCCACCCCTTTTTTAGTTTAATTCTATGAAAAAAAGGGGCTTTTAATGACAAGGAGATTTTTATGAAAAGGTTTAAAATTATATTTGTATCAGTGATTTTTGCGTTGATTTTTATATCGCTTTTTGTGTGTTATAATTGTGTTGCAAAAGGGGTAACATCAGGGCTATATATTTGTTCAAATATTGTTATTCCATCATTGTTTCCGCTTATCTGTTTAACTTCTGCTTTTATAAATACAGGTGTTATTGCGTCGTTTTCAAAATATTCAAATTCTTTTTGTAAGAAAATTTTTAATATGAGCGGATATTTTTTGCCGTTGTTTTTGATAAGTTTAATTTCAAGTTATCCAATCGGCGCAATTCTTTCAAATATGCTTTATGAAAACAAAAAAATCTCAATTTATGAGCGAGATAACATAGCGCTTGTAAGTTGTAGCGCAGGGCCATCGTTTGTAATACTCGCAGTAGGGGTTAATATGTTAAAGTCATTTGAATGTGGAGTTTTGCTTTATTGTTGCCATCTGCTATCAAGTATTACAGTAGGGCTTATAGTATCAAGGTTTTTTAAATATAACAACCTATTCAAGCCGAGCTGTGAAAAAATTCTAATTGGCGATGCAGTTGTAAAAGGGGTAGAAAACGGTGCTAAATCTATAATTTCAATCTGCGCTTATACTGTTTTATTTTCTGCAATAATCAATGTTCTTTCGTCTTATATTCGTTTTACACCGCTGTTTTTACCGCTTATCAGCACGCTCGAAGTAACAAACGCCTGTGTTGTGTTAAGTTTAGAAAAAGTTTCGCTTTCGGTTATATGCGCAGTGTTGGGTTTCGGTGGATTTTCAATTATCTTTCAAGTTTCGGCATCACTTAAACATAACCCACCACCAATGAGCAAATTCGTTTTAGTAAGGCTTTTTCATGCGTGTCTTTCGTATATCTACTGCGAAATAGCATTGAAGTTTGTGAGAATAAGCATACCTGTTATAAGCGATATAACGCCTGTTTTAAAAACATCAAGCTCAAACATTTTGTTTTCACTTTCGCTTATCTTTTTGCTTGTTGTATTTTTGAGTTTTTTAAATAAATCAATAGAAAATTAAAATAAAAGTAGATTTTTTGAAAGTTATGTGTTAAAATGGATTTATCAAAGAAAAAGGGGGAGAGAAAATGGGTAGAAAGCTTTATGGCAAAGGCATTGTGCCAATGTGCGCTTATTGTTCAAAAGGTACGCTTTCATCTGATAAGAAAAATGTTCTTTGTATTAAAAAAGGCATTGTTGAATCGAGTTATTCTTGTAGAAGATTTAAATATGACCCATTGTTAAGAATCCCAAAAATCCCTCAAGAAATTGAAAAATTCAAAATGGAAGATTTTAAAATTGATGAATAAAAAAAGCAACGCTTAAAGCGTTGCTTTTTTGGTTAATATACTGTAGTTATGTTTTTATAAACAAGTTTTTTATTAACATAAATTCTTGCGTCTTTTATATCGCTTTTTGTAAGTCTTTTCTTTAATTTGACTGCAACCTTTTTGTTTTTAACATAAAACTTAACGCCAGAGCTTAAATCATTAAATGCGCCACCGTGAATTTTTGGTGGATTTTTGTGATTAAGCACAATCTTTTTAAGTTTTTTAGAACCTTGGAATGTGTTAACTCTAATGGTTTTTACCGAAGCAGGAATAGTAATCTTTCGTAGATTTGGACAATTTGAAAAAGTGTGTGGCTGAACAGCAGTAACCGAATTTGGAATTTTAAAAGTTTCAAATCCTGTTTTTACAAAATTACCAAATTTGATTTTTTTAACGCTTTTTGGCAGATTTACTTTTTTAAGTTTTTCACAACCTTTAGCGTTAATCTCTTTAATGCCATTAGGTGTTTTCAAAGAAACAAGATTCTTTAAATAAAGAGTGTTGAGCTTTTTAATTTTTGCTTTTGATAAATCAAGCTTTTTAATTTCATTATTTTCTTCAAAAGTTAATTCTTTGATTTCATATCCGTTTGCATTAAAAGATGTGAGCGAGTTAAGACCTTTAAGGTTAACTGATTTTATATTATGATTAACGATTATTTTTTTAACAGATTTATTATTCTTGCCAAAAGGCATTTCAAAATCGATTATTTCTTTTGGTATTTCATAAACTTCTGGGTTTTTAAAAACAGAAATCAATTTTTTGTTTTTGCCATCAATTTCATAAAGCTCGTTATCAGTAGCATAAAATTTTTCACTATCAATATCTAACTTTAAGTTTTTGCACCCATAAAAACTTTCTTCGATTCTTTCAATATTCTTGCCAAACTCAACTCTTTCAAGTGAAGATATATTGTTAAGACCTTTTATCCATTTAACCGAATCAGGAATAACAATTTTGCTGATATTATTATTTAAAGTTTTACCGCTTGCAAAAGGTGTGTTTTCAACTTTATAGAAGGAAGATAAAATGTTTATATAAAAAACAGTCTTATCTTTGCCTTCGCAAGTTATTTTACTTGGAATAACTATTTCTGTATCTTTATTTTCAGGTAAAATTGCTTTTACATTTGCGTGATCATTACCATAACTATATAAAACGCCGTCTAAGATTTTATAATATTCATGATAATATTCTCCTTCATCTTCTAAAAGAATTTTAAAGGTGGTTTCATCAATGAATGTAACTTTCGGCACATGTCTTTTAGCCAAAACCGAAATCCCACTCGTTAGTGAAACCATAAGCACCAAACATAATAATAAACTAACTATCTTTTTCATTTTTACAAAACTCCTTTCAAAATAGCATATTTGTTTTACTATTTCTGTAAATATTATAACATTTTCGCTAAAAAATGTAAATTAGCACAATGAACAAAAAAATATATGTAAATTGTGCAATGTGATAAGCATAAAAAACAGTATTTTTTATGCTTCATTATATATAACTGTTTTAAATGCAAAAATGTCTCAAAATTTTTAAAAAAAATAAAAAAGCTATCTCAAAAAAGAGATAGCTTTTAGTTTTCAAAATTAACTTATTCAGCGAAACCTGATAAAACAAGATTTACAAGAGAATCCATAGCTTCTTCTTCATCAGAACCATCAGCGATAATACGAATTGAAGTACCACCTAAAATACCTAATGAAAGAACACCCAAAAGACTTTTAGCATTAACTCTTCTTTCTTCTTTTTCTACCCAGATTGATGATTTATACTCATTAGCCTTCTGAATGAAAAAAGTAGCAGGACGAGCATGAAGACCAACTTGATTTTGAACTATTACATCTTTAACGCACATATTATAAATTCCTTTCGTAACGTTGAACTTTATTAATCAACATATAAAAAATACACTATCGTTATTATACCACATTTTATAAATAGGTCAATCTAAAAAAGCACATTTTCAAGCAAAATCTATTCTATTCACAAACTAGCAAAATTTATTTTAACCACATTTGTTGAAAATGCACAAAAATTTCTCTTGTTTTACAACTAGTAGCACAGTATAGAGTGTTAAAAACTTTTGTTTATGTCATTTTTTGTTGACTTTATTGGTTATTTTTTATAAAATCAATATCTTCTTGTGAAAGATTTGCGTTTTCTAACATTTCAGGTCTCTTTTTTAGTGTATTCAAAAGCCCTTGTTCGTGTTTATACTTTTCAATATTTTTATGATGCCCTGAAAGCAAAACTTCAGGAACTTCTCTGTTTTGCCAAATAGCAGGGCGAGTGTATTGAGGATGTTCTAAAAGCCCGTTAAAATGGCTTTCTTCTGTGAAACATTCTTCGCTTGATAACACACCGTCAACCATTCGTGATATCGCATCAGTAAGCACTAAAGCAGGTAATTCACCGCCTGTTAAAACATAATCGCCAATTGAAATTTCTTCATCACAGAGTTTGTCAAGCACACGCTGGTCAACACCTTCATAATGCCCGCATAAAAGCACAATATTTTCTAATTTTGAAAGTTCAATTGCTTTTTTCTGTGTTAAAGTTTTGCCTTGCGGTGACATATAAATAAAATGGGGTTTTGCGCCAATTTCTTCAACGATGTGATTATAACAGTCATCAATAGGTTGCGCAGTCATAACCATTCCCATACCACCACCATAAGGCATTTCATCTGTTTTTTTATGCTTATCTGCCGAAAAGTCCCTAATATTGTGGCAGTTAACAGTTATAGCGCCGCTTTGCCTTGCTCTGCCGATAATGCTTTCATCTAAATAAGCATTCATCATATCAGGGAATATAGTCATTATATCAATTCTCATCGTCAAAAATTCCTTTCAACGGACGAATTATAACCTTTTCTTCATCTATATTAACATCGATAACAACATCAGGAATTGAAGGAATAAGGTACTCTTTGCCATCGCGAGTTATATGCCAAACATCATTCGCGCCTGTTTGCGAAACATCAGTAATAACGCCTAAATTTTCACCTGAATCAGCGTCGATACAAACGCAACCAAATAAATCGCATTGAAAAAATACGCCTTCTCCTAATACAGCATCTTCTCTATCTAAATACAAAACCTTGCCACGAAGTTTTTCAGCATCTTCGATTGTGTCAACACCTTTAACCTTCATCAAAACCATATTTTTATTAGTTCTGCAAGTTACTTTTAAAGCAGTTTCGCCTTTGTTTAGATAAAGAGTTTTGAATTTTGTTAAAAAATCAGGAGAATCACACCAAGGGTAAACTCTCATTTCACCACGCACACCGTGAGTTCCAACAATTTCGCCTGTTTCAATGTATCTTTCTTTCATTTTTCTAACCTCTTAAAAATGAAAAATAAAGGAGTAATAAAATACTCCTTTATTAGTCAATTTCAACCATAATTTTTTCGTCATTACGGGTTGCAACTGCGCGCATAACAACACGAATTGCTTTAGCAATTCTGCCTTGTTTACCGATAACTCGGCCCATATCGTCAGCTGCTACATTAAGATGATAAACCACAACGCCATCTTCGTTTGGCTCATCAACTGTAACTTTAACTGCATCAGGGTCATTAACAAGACCAGATGCGAGTGTTTTAAGAAGTTCTTGCATTTTA
>JAZRPX010000144.1:0-8780 GCA_045649445.1 Acutalibacteraceae bacterium
CAGTATTCCACGCATTCTTGGGTGAAAAATTACCTGATTGGAAGTCTTGCGCAAACCTCGTTAGAAAAATTGCTGAAAACTATCGTCTTCCATATTACTCAATGTCTCCAACATATTCAGTTTGTAAAACTCACGGTTATATTGCCGGCGAAGCATTTACTTGTCCAGAATGTGGTGAAGAAGCAGAGGTTTATAGCCGTATTACAGGTTACTATCGTCCGGTTAAAAACTGGAATGATGGTAAAACTCAAGAGTATAAAGATAGAAAGGTTTATGACCTTGGTAAATCTACTCTTACTCATGAAGGCGTAATTGAAGAAACTTGTGCTTGCGAAGAAAAAGCTGATGCTGTTATGGCTGATGGCACATATATCTTTGCAACTGCTACTTGCCCAAACTGTAAAATTGCTTATTCAATTTTAGAAAAAGCAGGCGTAAATTATACAAAACTTCTTGCTAACGAAAATGTTGAGCTTACAAATGCTCTTGGCATTAAACAAGCGCCAACATTGGTTGTTGTAAGCGGTGGCGAAGTTGCTAAATACACAGGCGTTTCAGAAATCAAAAAATATTTAAACGCGTAAGATAAAAACTAATTCAAAAAACGCCGAAAAGATAATTCTTTTTGGCGTTTTGTTTTGAGGTAAAAAATATGTATGATATTATAGTTATCGGTGGTGGCCCTGCAGGTCTTACTGCCGCAGTTTATGCAAAAAGAGCAAATAAATCTTGCCTTGTAATTGAAAAAGGCGCTTTTGGTGGTCAAATTACATTCTCTCCAAAGGTTGAGAATATCCCTGGCTTTGCCGAAGTAACAGGAAATGAGTTTGCTGAAAAATTAGTTGAACAAGCGCTTAATTTAGATACAGAAGTAGAAGTTGCCGAAGTGCTTGAAATAAAAGATGGCGAAGTAAAAACTGTTGTAACTGATTCTGGCAATTTTGAAGCAAAAGCAGTTGTTATTGCAACGGGCGCTAAACATCGTCTTTTAGGGCTTGATAACGAAGAAAACTTAATCGGCGAGGGTATTTCGTTCTGCGCAGTTTGTGATGGCGCTTTTTATGCCGGCAAAGATGTAGCAGTAATCGGTGGCGGAAACTCTGCTTTGCAAGAGGCAATTTTACTTTCAGACCTTTGTAAAAAAGTTTATGTTGTTCAAAATCTTGACTTTTTTACAGGTGAGCAAAAGTTAGTTGAACAATTAACTAAAAAGCCAAATGTTGAAACTATTTTGGGTACAGTTGTTGAAAAAATCAATGGTGAAACAGAGCTTGAATCAATCGTTGTAAAAAATGAAAAGTCAGGGGAGTTAACCGAACTTAAAATTGATGGAATGTTTGTTGCAATCGGACTTATTCCACAAAATGATTGTGTTGCCGACCTTGTAAAGCTTAACGATTATGGCTATATTGATGCAGATGAAAACTGTGTTACAAATAGAAAAGGAATTTTTGTTGCGGGAGATTGTCGTTCAAAACGAATTCGTCAAGTAGCAACAGCCGCAGGCGATGGCGCAGTAGCAGCCCTAGCCGCTTGCGATTATATTGATAGTTTATAAAACAAAAGAGCAGTTCCAAAAGGAACTGCTTTTTTAAATTTCAAAATGTTTTGAAAAGTTATCTCTTTATATAATTTATCGAAAAACGATAAAAAAGTATTGACAAACGAAAAATATTGTTGTATTATAATGTCATAAGATTACATTATTTCAACTTGGAGGTATATTTTATGTTAAAAGTTTCTACTAAAGTTTCTTTGTGGCTCTCACTTGGTTTATCGGTAATTTTATTTGGGCTTTGTTGTGCAGGTATGGTGATTTTACCGACTTTTACCGAGTTGCTTATTGCTGCAAAGGAGAGCATTAATCCAATGTTTTCTTGGTATATTGACTATTCTAATGCTTTTGTTTTATTTTTGGCTTATGCGATTCTTTTTGTGGTAACATTTGCAGATATTTTATTGTTTTTGTTACTACTTCGTTGCCAAAAGGGTTTGGTTTTCACATCAAAAAGTGTTGCATTAATTCGCGGAGTTTCATGGTGTTGCTTGTTATTAGCGCTTGTTTTTTTAGTTCTTGGAATGCATTTTCATCTTTCATTTGTTGTTGCATTTTTAGCAATATTTTTAGGGCTTTGTGTAAGAGTTGTAAAAAATGTTATTCAGCAAGCAACAATTATCAAAAATGAAAACGACCTTACTGTATAAAGCGAGGTAGAATTATGATTATAATTAATTTAGATGTTATGATGGCAAAGAGAAAAATGTCGTTAAATGAATTATCTGAAAAAGTTGGTATAACTTTAGCAAATCTCTCTATTTTAAAAAACAATAAGGCAAAGGCAATTCGTTTTTCTACTCTTGATTCGATTTGTAAAGTGTTAGATTGTAAAGTTGAAGATATAATTGAATATTTACCTAATGAGGAGGAATAATTATGATTCAGAATGTTAATGATTCTAACAAACCTGAATTTTCAACAATTGATTCGGTTATAGCTTGGTTTTGTTTGATTGTAAGTTATATTTTTTGCAGAGTGTTTTTTGTTGAGTTTAAATCTTTAGGATGTTTTGTATTAATAATAAGTGTTTATGTTTTTACTATAATAGCGTTAAAATTCAAGGGCTATAAATTTAAGATTTTGCCTACTCTTTGTGCTGTTGTTGCAATGGTGATGTCAGTAGGAATAATACTTTTTGCTAATGAATTTTTAAACACCCTGATTTTTATATTTGCAGTTATAAATTATTTTTATTTTGTTTATTCATCTACTGATAATAATATTAAAGGCTTGTTTTCGGAGTATATTTTTGCTGATTTATTAAAAGCATTATTTGTTTTGCCTTTTTCTTCTTTTGGTGATTTATTTAAAGTTTGTTCTTCTGGCAAAGCAAAAGGATTTTCAAAAACACTAGCAAAAATAATAATCGGTATCGCAATTGCAATAATTCCAACAGTAATTGTTTTTTCGCTTTTATCTTATGATAACAATTTCACAGCAATTGTAAAAAATATTTTTAATTTTAGTTTTCATAGTGTTTTTATGACAATAGTAAGTTTGTTTTTTACTGCGCCTTTCTCATTGTACTTATTTGGTTTGTTTTCATCTTCGTTTTCAAAAAAATGCAGTCATATTTTAAGCGAAGAAAAATGCGAAAAAATTAAAAATCAAACTAAAGTTGCCTATATTATCACAGCGCTTTCTGCAACAATTCCATTGCTTTTAATTTATGTTATTTTCTTTGTTTCACAATTTGAATATTATATTTCCGCATTCAGTGGGGTTTTGCCAAAAGAGTTTAGTTATGCCGAATATGCAAGAGAAGGTTTTTTTCAACTTTGCGCAGTTTCTTTGATTAACTTAATTGTACTTATTTTAGTGATTATGTTAGTTAAAACCGATAGCAAAGTTTCAAAATTTTTGTTAAAATCGCTTTGTATAACTTTTTCTGTTTTTACATTAGTGTTAATTGCCACAGCGGTTTCAAAAATGCTTTTGTATATCAATTCTTATGGGCTAACTCAAAAAAGAGTTTATGCTACTTGGTTTATGGCTGTTATTGCAATGATTTTTATTTGTATAATAGCAAAACAACTATGTGAAAAATTCAAACTTATTGCAACCTGTGTTGCTATATTCGTTGTTTTGTTTTTTGGACTTTCCATTTCAAATATTGATACGCAAATTGCAAAATACAATGTGAATCGTTACATTAGTGGTAGCGTTGAAACAATTGATTTAGAAATGCTTTTTGAATTAGGGGAATCTTCTGTTGAACAACTGGTAAGACTCAGCGAGGAGTTTGAAAAAATAGATGTATATTCAACAGATGATGAAACAGACGATTATTTAAAAGAAAGTTTGAACTTGAAACTAACTGAATTAGCGCAAGAGCAAAAAACAAAAGAGCAAGATTTTCTTTGTTACAATTACACTCGCTATAAAGCAAAACGCGCTATTTTAAAGTGGAATAAAGAGTTTAAGTATGTTTCATAAAACAAAAAGAGCAGTTTCGCCGCAGCGATAAGGCCCCCTTGTGTAAAGGGGGCTGGATTTTTGCGAAGCAAAAAGACTGGGGGATTGTTTAAGTTGAGATTCTTCACATACGTTCAGAATGACACGTTATTAGTATATTGTTCACAAAAAGAGCAGTTCCAAAAGGAACTGCTCTTTTTAAATTTCAAAATGTTTTGAAAAGTTTTTAAATGTTGGTGTAAACTCAAAATGTTTATCAATCAATTTATTAAAAAGTCCGATTATTGAGCCGTTTGTTACTGCCATAATTAGTGTGCCAAAATTTATGCCTACTAATTTGCCGAAAAACAAGAATGTTAAGGCAACTGAAATAGCAAAAAACGAAAGGTCAAAACAAGTTTTGAATTTTGCTCTATCAATATTATAACGCTCGGTTACACCTTTAACAAAAAAGTCATAAACTTGTGGGTAAAGATAAGTTTTAAAACATAAAGATATTGAAAAAGATGTCATAACCATTCCAATGATAAACAACACAATTCTAATGCCTATATTTATGCTATCAGGTGGAGTTATATCGGGATTTAAAAATGGTATTGCTTGCCATAAATCAAGAATAGTACCATAAATAACACCTGTTAAGAATGAGCTAAAATAAACAAGTTTTACTCTTTTCATAACAACACAAAGAATTATAAATAATAGCGCTTGAACAATATATTCACTCTGCCCGAATGTTAAAAAGCCCAATTTTTCGCTAACCATAAAAGCAGGGGCAACAATCATTGAAAGCCCAAAATCTGATAGCGCAATCATAGCAACAGAAAGCGCTAAAAGAACTAGCGAAATTATATAAGTTAATTCACAAGAAATCGTGATTTTTTTATCTTTCATAAATAGCAATTGCTCCGTTTTCAATTAAAGTTTTTGCAGCATCTGTTTCATTGTCAAAAACAAAAAGTTCGCAAAGATTATTTTTTAAACAATAGTTTGCGCCTGAATAAGTGCCTGAAATTTTTGAATTAACTTGGCAAACAAAAGCACTCTCGGCATTAGCGTAAATATACTTATTTCTTCTTAAAGCGTTTTTTGATTGAAAAGAAGAAAAAGGATTAAAATCCCAACAAACAAGCAGTTTTCCATCTTCAATCCATTCTTTAACAAGGCGTTTGCGCATAATTTCTTGCAAAGGCATTGCAACAAACCAAATTGCCTTGCCACCATTTTCAATAGCAGATTTTGTGGATTCAAAATCACTTCCGTTTGCACCACCGCTCACTAAAACCTTGCCATCTTTTGCAATAGATTCGCCAATATCAAATGCGAATTTTTTGCCTTTTTCATCAATCTTACGCGAGCCGATAACAGCAACGCTTTTTTGATTTAAAAGTTCTACATTGCCCAAAGTGTAAAGCAAAATAGGGGCTTCGGTTTTAAGCTTTTTTGCTAATCTTTTTGGGTAAAGTTCGTTATAAGTGGTAATCGTTAAAATATTGTTTTGTGATAGTTTTTCAAAAACAGTTTTATCAGCAGTTTTAAAAGCAGAATATATTTTTTCGGCTAATATTGTGTCATTAACAATGTCAACAATTTTCCATAAAGGCATTGTTTCAAGTTCTGATAAATCTCTGTTATAAAACTTGCTTTCAAGAGAATAAAACTCTTCATTTGTTAAAACGCTCGTACCCAAAAAATCTCCAACAAGCACAAGTCGCGCAAATGTATTTTTATCAATCATCATTTTCACCATTATGGCAATTAATCGCAAAATCAATTATTCTTTCAGTTGATTTGCCATCGCAAGAATTCATAAATTTTTCTTTGAAATCAATAACTTTTTGCTTGTCAAAAGTTGTTTTAATATTTTTAATGTAATCAACAATTTCACTTGTGTTTTTAACAACTGGACCAGGCGCAAGGTCTTCGTAATTGTAATAAAAGCCACGCCAATCGGTATATTCATCGAAATCATATGCAAAGAAAATCATAGGTTTTTCAAATAATGAATATTCAAAAACAAGTGAAGAATAGTCAGAAATACAAATATCACTTGCAACTAACAATTCATCTGTTGAAAAAGTGTTAGAAACATCAATCGCAAAATCCTGCAAATCAATTGGTATTTCAGGTGTTTTTTTAATAACAGGGTGGTGTTTTATAAGCAAAACATATTCATCACCCAACAGTTCTTTCATTTGCTTAATATCTAATTCATCAGGCGCAATAGCAGAACCAACATTGCCACGAAAAGTTGGCGCATAAAGAATGATTTTTTTATTTTTATCTATTTTTGCCTTGTTATAAACATTTGCTTTTGCGTTTTTCAAAAATTCAGGGTTGAAAAAGATGTCAGTTCGACTAACGCCAAGAGGTTTTACAATATCAGCATTTTCATGAATATTCATAGCTTCTTTGTAAGCCCATACAACTTCGTCAGAAGAAACAGTTACTAAATCAAAATTTTTATAATATGAATATTTTTCACTTTCTCTTTTGCTTGCGCCAAATAAAAATCCTATAGTGCTAAAGCCGAATTTTTTAAAAGCGCCACAACCATGCCAAGTCTGAATAACAGTTGTTTCTTCTCTTATAGGTAAACAACTAATTAATCTAGAGCCTTCGCATAAAAAGATGTATTCAGCATCGGCAATGTCTTTTATGCATTTAAGCGCATTTTTTATGTATTGAAATTTTCCTACATAAGCTTCTTCTAAAAAGTGAGTGTGTAAATTGAATTTTTTCTTTTCAAGTTCAGAATATATTAAACTTAAACTATTAGATAATTCAGAAAGATTTGCTTCAATAAAAACAACTTTGTTTTTTGTTGTTTTACATTTCGCAAATCTTTTATATTGCAATGGGAACAAGAATTTTAAAGTGAGAATATGATATATTTCTTTGATAATATTTTTCACAAATTGTTCCTCCTTTGCTGTAATTGTTTAAGGTTATTTTGTTCCATAAAAACCTCGTGTTTTATTTTATTCTTCTGCCTTTCATTGTCATCTTGAGCGGAGTGCTTTAGCACGAAGTCGAAAGATCTTAAGATTCCTCGACAAGCTCGGAATGACACGATATTGGCACATTTGCAATTGTAGGGGCGAACCTATGTGTTCGCCCGAAAATTTTTATTAAAGGCAACAAATTAACATTAAGTTTATTAACATCATAAGAAAATATGTTATAACCCAAATGCGTGCCTTATAATCAATACTTTTTCTATCATATTTAGCAAAAAAATCAAATTTATTATCAATAGAAAATTTCATAATCATATTTATTGCTATTATAAATAAAAGCATATTTAAAGCAAATTCAACTATGAAAATATATTTGAATATTTCAATGTATTTTATAAAAAACAAGAAAAATGCCCAGAACAGTGCTAAAAAAACAAAGCAACAAATTTTAAGTAATAAAGCCCCTTTTTCTATATACCATTCTTCAGAACCTTTTTTGAATTTGCTCATTTTATTCTTCTGCCTTTCATTGTCATCTTGAGCGGAGTGCTTTAGCACGAAGTCGAAAGATCTTTAGCAAAGCAAAAGATTCTTCGCTTGCGCTCAGAATGACAAGGTTTTATTTTATTCTTCTGCCTTCAATGTAGTATCTTTTATCTTCGGCGTGGCCCATTGAAAATGTTTTTCGAGGTAACGAGCCATCTTGGCGAATTGCTTCAAACAATTCATCTTTTTTCATACCTTCAAATAAAAAGCCGATTGTGTTTTGCGCTTTGCAAAGATTTTTTACAGCTTCTTCGCCGTGAATATAGTCAATCTTAATTTCATCGTGCTTTTTAAGATATTTGTCAAGGTAAGATTGCAATGTACCAACAGGTAATTTTGCAGTTGGTTTCAAACTTACTTTTGTTTCACCGTTTGCAGTTATAACTGTGAAAACTTGAGCATCATCACCGTTATATTCGCCACCGTTATCTTTAATAAAATCTGCTAAAACTTGTGCCTCATCACAATCAAAAAGCACTCTGTAAATCGGCTCAAAGTTAATAGCAGGGGAGTGAATATTAACAATTTCAACCATTGCAGTTTTATTTAAAACGCCATCAGTTGTATCAGCAATCTGCTTTGCAGTTGCAAGGGAATGGTTGCCATCGCCAACTGCGAAAAGAAGCTTGTCCTCATCATTTTCAATTAAATCTTCAAGCGCTTTTTGGATTTTTGCAATGCGCTTTTCATCAATTAAATAACCTTTAACTCTGCCACCGTTTTCCATTAGTTCAAGGTCATAAAGTTTTTTAAGTTCAGAACTTTGATTGTAAATTGGCTCAATAACTGACATTGCCTCGTCATCAATAAGTAATAAAATATGTGGAAATTCAAGCGGAGCATCTTTACGAATTTCAACCCTTGGTGGAATACGCTCAATTACTGTTTGCTCACTTGCGCGAACAAGTGCTTTAGCGCCTTTTTTAAAGTCATAATCAGATAAATTAACAGCGCCGATAATTCCATCTAAAACAAGGCCATCACTTTGCTTGCGTGATACGAAAATCATACTATCTTTATATTCTGTAAACACGCCTTCATCAAGATAATCTTGCATAGTTTTATTGATGTTTTCAATGCGCTCTTTCGCATTATCTTCAAGAAAAATTTCAGGCAAAATCATATTAAAAGTTGATTTGTCTTCGCCTACGTTTTCTTTAACTCTTTCCCAGTATGATGCATCAGAAGTAAATTGGTCACAAGCAATAACTGCCCAATTTTCTTTGATGTTTTTTGGTAAAAGTATATCGGTTTTTTCAAAATAAGCCATTTAATTTAGCTTCCTTTCAAGAAATATATCT
>JAZRPX010000145.1:0-4725 GCA_045649445.1 Acutalibacteraceae bacterium
TTCTTTGATTTCATCACAAAAAACATCTTTTGAAATTTTAGAAATTTCATAAAGATTTTCGAGTTCAAATTCAACTTGAGACTTTAATAAAGCCCAATCTTTGTTTTTTGAAATAGTTTGAGTTAAAATGTTTTCATCACAAAAAACCAAATCCTTAATAAGATTTGTAAAGTTTAAATCATATTTAATAAGCTCATCAATAAATCTACTGTAATTTCTTAATTTGTTTACATCGCTCTCAAAAACTTCTGATAGCGCATGCAAACAAGGGTTGTATTTTAAATTTTTAAAAACAACTAATGATTCAATAGCATCTTTAATATTAAACTTTTTCATAGCAAAAACACTTCCTATATAAATATGTATTATTATAACATAAAATGTATTAAAATTAATAAAATTCGGTAAAATCGTCAAAAAGACTAAAAATTGTGCGTTTTCAACATAGATATTTATAAAAATGCACAATTGACAAAAACGCTTTAGTATAGTAAAATGTTTATAAGTTATTTAATAAAGAAAAAACGCAATGATAGGGCAAAAGATTTGTTGTAGTAACATCTTCAGAAAGTTGTCGGTTGATGCAAGACAACGGTGTATAATAAATCAAACTCCCCCTTGAGCGGCAAACTGAAAGAGGAAACTTTAGTAGGCAAGACGGAGCTTCACCGTTATTAAGAAGTAGGCATTATATAGTGCTGATGAGCGGGTTTGATTTCAAACCAAAAAAAGTGGTACCGCGGAGAAGTTTTACAGTCTTCGTCTTTTTAAGCAAAAGACGAGGGCTTTTTTGTTAATTTAAACGATTATTAAATAAGAATAATACCCCGAAAGGATTTTATTTATGAAAAACTATCAAAGATATAAAAGGCAGTATTTTAATCCACCAGCTCCTGAGTATGATTGGGTTAAAAAAGAATATATTGAAAAAGCTCCAACATGGTGTTCTGTTGATTTGCGTGATGGTAACCAATCACTTATTATTCCAATGAGCATTGATGAAAAGTTAGAGTTTTTTGATTTGCTTGTAAAACTTGGATTTAAAGAAATTGAGGTAGGTTTTCCTGCAGCTAGTGAAACTGAATATAATTTTCTTCGCCGTCTTATTGAAGAAGATAGAATTCCAGATGATGTAACTGTTCAAGTTTTAACTCAAGCAAGAGAGCATATTATTAAGAAAACTTTTGAGAGTTTAAAAGGTTGTAAAAATGCTATCGTTCATTTTTATAATTCAACTTCACTTGCTCAAAGAGAACAAGTTTTCAAAAAATCAAAAGAAAAAATTATTGATATCGCAGTAAAAGGCGCAAAACTTATTGTTAAACTTCAAGAAGAATATGGTTCTAATTTCAGGTTCGAATATTCACCTGAAAGTTTCACAGGAACAGAGCCGGAATTTGCGCTTGAAATTTCAAACGCAGTTCTTGATGTTTTGAAACCAAGCCCAACAAACAAGGTTATTCTTAATCTTCCTGTAACTGTTGAACATTCATTGCCACATATTTACGCTAATCAAGTTGAATATATTTGCAAGAATATCAAATATAGAGAAGATGTTGTTATCTCTCTTCACCCACATAATGACCGTGGTTGTGCAGTTGCTGATACAGAACTTGGTCTTTTAGCAGGCGCAGATAGAGTAGAGGGAACACTTTTTGGTAACGGTGAGCGTACAGGTAATGTTGATATCATCGCGCTTGGTATGAATATGTATACTCATGGCGTTGACCCTATGCTTGATTTTTCAAATATGCCTGAAATTTGTGAATTATATGAGCGTGTAACAAGAATGCATGTTTACGAGCGCAGCCCATATTCAGGCGCTCTTGTATTTGCGGCTTTCTCTGGCTCACACCAAGACGCTATCGCAAAAGGTATGCATTATCATGAAGAAAATAATCTCGATACTTGGACTGTTCCATATTTGCCAATTGATCCATCTGATGTTGGTAGACAGTATGAAACAGATGTTATTCGTATTAATTCACAATCAGGAAAAGGCGGAATTGGTTACCTTATTGAAAAGAATTATGGTTACATATTACCAAAAGCATTGTGTGAAGATGTTAGTTACTTCATTAAAGGTGTTTCAGATGTTCAGCATAGAGAATTGATGATAAACGAGGTTTATGAGCAATTTAAAGAGCATTATGTTAATATCAATAGTCCTGTTGAATATGTTGATGCTCATTTCTCAAGATTAGAACAAGAGAAATTCAATGCAGTTTTAACTGTTATTATAGATGGTGAAACAAAGGTGCTTTCAGCAGAAGGTAACGGCCGTCTTGATGCGGTAAGCAACGCCCTTTGTCAAGTGCTTAATATTGATATTGCTGATTTGGCGTATGAACAACACGCTTTAGAAAAAGGTTCAACCTCTAAAGCGGTGTCATATGTAGGTATTACCGATAAGAAAGGTAAAACTGAATGGGGTGTTGGTATTCATAATGATATTATCACTTCGTCAATCAAAGCACTTTTTGCCGCAGTAAATAGAGTAGCAAAAGGCGAGTAAAGGAGAGTTTAATTATGGGTATGACAATGACTCAAAAGATTTTAGCTGCAGGCGCAGGGCTTGATTCGGTGCAAGCAGGTCAATTGATTAAAACAAAATTAAGTCTTGTTTTGGGTAATGATATAACAACTCCTGTTGCTATTAATGAGTTTAATAAAGTTGGTTTTTCTGGCGTGTTTGATAATGAAAAAATCGCGCTTGTTATGGACCATTTCGTTCCTAATAAAGATATTAAAGCAGCCGAGCAAACAAAACAGTGTAGGGGCTTTGCAAATAAATATGATATTTTAAATTATTTTGATGTTGGCGATATGGGTATTGAACATGCACTTTTGCCTGAAAAAGGTTTAGTAGTGCCTGGTGATATCGTTATCGGCGCAGATTCTCATACTTGTACTTATGGCGCTTTGGGTGCATTTTCAACAGGTGTAGGTTCAACTGATATGGCAGCCGGTATGGCAACAGGCGAAGCTTGGTTTAAAGTTCCATCTGCAATTAAATTTGTGCTTAAAGGTGAATTGCAACCAAAAGTTTCAGGTAAAGACGTTATTCTTTATATCATTGGTAAAATCGGCGTTGATGGCGCTTTGTATAAATCAATGGAGTTTACAGGTGAAGGATTGAAAAATCTTTCAATTGATGATAGACTCTGTATGGCTAATATGGCTATTGAAGCAGGCGCTAAAAACGGCATTTTTGAAGTTGATGATGTAACTTTAGAATATGTAAACACAAGAAAACAACACGATTATAAGATTTTCAAAGCAGATGAAGACGCAGAATATGATGAAGTAATTGAGATTGACTTATCTAAAATTAATTCAACTGTTGCTTGTCCTCATTTGCCTGAAAATACAAAAGATGCAACTGAACTTTCTGAAATACGCGTTGATCAAGTTGTAATCGGTTCTTGTACAAACGGCAGAATTTCTGATATGAAAGCAGCCGCTGAAATCTTAAAAGGCAAACGTATCGCAAAAGGTGTTCGTTGTATTGTTATTCCTGCAACACAGACTATTTATAAAGAGTCAATTAAAGCAGGTTATATTGATACATTTATTGATGCAGGTTGTGCAGTTTCAACTCCAACTTGTGGCCCTTGTCTTGGTGGCTATATGGGAATTTTAGCTGAAGATGAAGTTGCAGTTGCAACAACAAACCGTAACTTCGTAGGTAGAATGGGCCATGTAACATCAAAAATTTATCTTTCATCTCCTGAAACAGCCGCTGCAACAGCGCTTACAGGTTATATCACTGATCCTAAGGAGGTAAAATAATGAACGCTCAAGGTAAATGTCATAAATATGGCGATAATGTAGATACAGATGTTATCATTCCTGCAAGATATTTAAATACTGCTAATCATAAGGAATTAGCATCACATTGTATGGAAGATATTGATAAAGAATTTGTTAATAAAGTAGCTAATGGCGATATTATGATTGGTGGCGCTAACTTTGGTTGTGGTTCATCTCGTGAACACGCCCCAATTGCTATTAAAGAATCAGGCATTGCTTGTGTTATTGCAAAAAGCTTTGCAAGAATTTTCTATCGTAACGCTATAAATATCGGTCTTGCAATTTTAGAGTGTCCAGAAGCAAGCGAAGGCATTTCTGATGGTGATGAAGTTAAGATTGATTTTGATAGTGGTGTTATAATAAACGTTACTACAGGTAAAGAGTTCAAAGCTCAACCTTTCCCACCATTTATTAAAGATATTATTAATAAAAATGGCTTGTTAAACTCAATTAAAGGATAAAAATAATGAATAAAAATATTACAGTTTTAAAAGGTGACGGTATCGGTCCTGAAATCGTCGATGAAGCATTAAAAGTTTTAGATAAAATTGCCGAAAAATTTGGCCACACATTTAATTATACATATGTTGATATGGGTGGTTGCTCAATTGATAAATTCGGCGTTCCTATCACAGATGAAGGTTTAGAAATTTGTAAAAATAGTGATAGTGTATTGCTCGGTGCAGTAGGTGGTCCTAAATGGGATACTTGTGACCCTGCAATTCGTCCTGAAAAAGGTCTTTTAAAAGTTAGAGCAGAATTAGGGCTTTTTGCTAACCTTCGTCCTACAAAAATGTTTCCGCAATTGTCCCATGCTTGTCCATTAAAAGAGTCAGATGGTATTGATTTGATGATTGTTAGAGAACTTACAGGTGGTATTTACTTCGGTGAGCATAAAACAGTAGGTGATAC
>JAZRPX010000146.1:0-10939 GCA_045649445.1 Acutalibacteraceae bacterium
ATGAACTTATATTAGACATATCAGACATCATATTTCCGCTCATTGCGTTTAAAGTTGTTTTATCTTTTGATAAAGTACTTCCATCGGTATCAACAAAAGTTCCGTTTTTATCATAAGTATACACGCCAAATTTAGCATCATATGAATAAACTATACCATTTTCACCAACATATTTATTTATATTGCTATTCTTATCATCAAGATACTTTTTAAACTCTGTAAGATTGTTTTTTGTTATATTCGTTGTAACGTTTGAAGCCATCTCAAGCATTTTACCATTTGAATAAACTGCTTTTTTATCGTGATCAACATCAACATTAGAAGCAACTTGTGCATTCTCCATCATTATTGTTGAAAGATCTATGGTTTGCGCCTCAATTGAAACAGGATAAGACGTCATTGTACTTTTCTGAATGTCTGAAATATAAGTATTAACACCTGTTGATAATGCAAGAATTAAAGCAATACCAATAATACCAATAGATCCTGCAAAAGAAGTTAAAATTGTTCTTGCTTTTTTTGTTTTTAAATTATTATAACTTAATGACAATGCAGTTAATACAGACATCGATGCTTTACCAAGATTTTTGTGCTTTGGTTTTTCAAGCACCTTTTCATCAACCTCATAAGGGTTTGTATCATCAATAATTTTACCATCACGAAGTTTAACAATTCTTGTTGCATATTCTTTTGCTAAATCTGGATTGTGAGTTACCATAACAACAAGTCTATCTTTAGCAACTTGTTTTAAAAGCTCCATAACTTGTACAGAAGTTTCTGTATCAAGCGCACCGGTAGGTTCATCAGCAAGTAAAATATCAGGATTATTAACAAGCGCACGAGCTATGGCAACTCTTTGCATTTGACCACCAGACATTTGATTTGGCTTTTTATGTAATTGATCACCAAGACCTACTTGTTCTAATGCATTTTTTGCTCTTTTTCTTCTCTCTTTACGTGAAATACCTGAAATAGTAAGCGCAAGGTCAACATTAGCAAGAATCGATTGATGAGGAATAAGATTATAACTTTGAAATACAAATCCAATAGTATGATTTCTATAAGAATCCCAATCTCTGTCTTTATAATTCTTAGTGGAAATATTGTTAATTATCAAATCGCCACTATCATATCTATCAAGGCCACCAATAACATTAAGTAATGTTGTTTTACCCGAACCACTTGGACCTAAAATAGAAACAAATTCATTATCTCTCAAATTTAACGATACATTATCAAGAGCAGTTTGATGCAAATCTCCTGTAATATATTTTTTTGATATCTTTCTAATTTGAAGCATTAGTTTCACTCCTTTAACACATTGATATACTAACACTAAACAAAATAAAATTTGTTAACACAAAGTAAATTTAAGGTTATGACTGAATTTCAGCCATAACCTTATTGTTTTTATATCAATTTTATTACTAAACCTGGTTTTGATTGATCACCAAAGCAATTTTTACTTTTGCCTATTCTATCAATCAACTCGCCTGATAATTTAACAATGTTTTCGTTAACAATACAGTCGTTTGTTATATCAATCGCTTCATCAGATGCAAGATCTTGCGCAAAGATTTTTTTATCTTCAACAGATTTGTCAAATTCAATATTCACTTCATTAATCTCACCAAAAATACCGATTGGCAAATCAATTTTTTGAGTGATATTCAAATTAACTTTTGGTGTGAAAAATCTAGTTGTTTCTGCTTCTTGAACAAATCTTGGCAAAACAGCAATTGCATAAGCACCGTTTGTATGACGAGTGCTAACAATGTATGGCTTTTCATCTTCTAAGTATTCAACATTTGGCAAATTATCATTTCGAGTTGTTATACTTGGAGCACCTTGTGGAATAACTCTATCTCCATATCTAGAAACCCAAGTTTTTAAATTAACAAAATTACAATAATCAAACAAAATATTGCTACTAAAATTAACATCACATTCTCCAATAGCAAGTGGAGGCGCAAATGATGATAACCAATTCACAGCTCTAATAGGTTCAGTGGTTTTAACTCTCACCAAGGAACCATTTTGTCTTCTAAGTTGGTTTGTCATGACACCGATTTCAAGAGATAATGCAGCACATACATAAGCCTCGTCTTCGGCATTTAAGAGAGCTTTGCTATTAAAAGCATTACCAATGCGAAGAATGTATTGGACACGGTCGATAGTAGTAGGAATTGACAATTGAGTTGAAACATCATAAGAACGAATAACATCGGAAAACTCTGTAAGTTGAGCCATTCTTTGTGGAACAGTGTCCCAATCACCATATCTGCCTGATTGATCGTGATTAGTACCACCTCCAATGCCAGACAATGGTCCACAACAAACTGCATGTTCAATTACTAATTCAGGGTAAACTTCATCTTTTATATTGTTAAGAACTCGGCGAAAATTATTATCGCCACATCTATTTCCCCAGTCGACTTTCCAATAAGAAATACCTGCAAATTTGCTCCACTCAAATCTTTCACGCCAATATTTGTCAGTATCTTCAGGAGATAAAACATTGCTCCAGTGCTCACCTTTTGCACTTGCACAAATCCAAATGCCAACGCCTTTCCATCCATAAGCCTTAACTTTATCAACTAACTTTTTCAAGCGTTCTTTTGGCTCGCCCGAACAAGACGGAAATCTTTCTTCGTTAACAATTAAAGAGCCAAAATCATTATTCTCATTGTTTTTAAGACCGTAAGGAACATCCCAACCATCATCAAAAATAAAGATAAGTTTTTCTCTGATTTCAAGATATTGATGAACAAGTCCATTCTCACCAAAAACAGTTTCTTCATTTAAATAATCACGAGTTGAAGAAGAAAAACTATCTAAAGTGTTTTTTAAAATATCATTAAGATCAGATTGAGAAGCCCAAGTGCAATAATAACTATTTAAATTGTATTTGTTTTCAATTAAATTCATAACAAATCTCCTTATAAATCAAGAAAATCTCTTCTATAATTAACACCGAAAAATTCAGCGAGTTCAACCATTTCACTATCTTTGATTGTATTAACTCTTGGCAAATGAGCAGTTAACATATAAATTTGTGCAGCTTTTTCAACTGTTTCAATAAGACCAAATGTTTCATCAAGGTCTTTACCTGCACCATAAATGCCGTGCATACCCCAAACTACCAATCTAAACTCCTTCATTTTTTCAGCAGTTGCTTCACCAATTGAGTTTGTGCCACAAAGCATCCAAGGTAAAATACCAACTCCATCAGGAAAAACAACAATACATTCTGTACACATCTCCCACAAAGTATGCGTAAACTTCTTTTCATCAAGCTCGTGCACATAATTCATAGCAAGAGTATTAGTTGGATGAGAATGAATTACAACTCTATTTTCTGGGTCAACTGAAAGTCTTGCGATATGACTCATTAAATGAGCGGGTAATTCTGAAGTAAATTTACCACCAGATTTATAACCCCATAATAAATTAGCATTAATACCATCTTCAGCTATTTTAATGATACCTAAATTTTCTTCAGGATCAACTTCAACATTTTTAAAGTATTTTCCTGTACCAGTAACTATAAATATCTTTCCGATAAGTGCTTTGGCATCAAAACCCAAAGGGATTTTTCTGATACATTTATCTGTATCTAAATATTCTTTAACTTCTGCCTCATCAAGCATATAACTGATGTTACCACCATTACGCTCATCCCAACCAAGGCGATACATATTTGCAGTGGTTCTCATCATATCCATAACAAAAGGCGCTGTAAAAATATCTTTCATTATCTATTCACCAAAACTTCCCTTTCATATTTTTTAACTTCTTCTAAATAGTTTTCTTTTACATTTTCTCTGCTTAAAAATTCAGACCAAACAGCACCAAAAGGCATTGTTTTTAATTCTTCTTGAAAATACATAACTTCTGTAAAATTACTTTCATTTTGCAATTTTTTCATTTCTTCAACCGGAGATAAAAGCGCGTATAATAATGCTTTTTGAACAGAACGAACTCCAGTAATCCAAGCAGAAATTCTATTTATTGATGCATCAAAATAGTCGGTAGCAATAAATACCCTATCAAGCGCATTATGAGAAACGATTTCTTTGCAAATTTCTTTTGTTTCATCATCGAAAATGACAACATGGTCACTATCCCATCTAACTGGTCGAGTTATATGTAAAGCAACTTTATCATTAAACAACAAAAGTGAAGAAAGTTTATCAGAAACAACTTCCGTTGGATGATAATGACCATTATCCATAAGTGGTACAATATTATTTTTAGTTGAATAAGAAAGTGTAAACTCTGCCGAACCAACAGTATATGATTCCATACCTATGCCGAAAACTTTAGACTCTAATGTAACAAAAACTTTAGATTTATCATAAGGAACAGATAAAATCTCGTCTAATGATTTTTTAAATCTCGCTCTTGGAGATAATCTATCAGCAGGAATATCTTTATAACCATCTGGAATCCAAAAATTGATAACACAAGGTTGATTTAATTCGTTAGCGAAATATTCTGCAATTTCAATGCATTTTTTGCCATGTTCAACCCAAAACTGTCTCACTTCTTCATCTGGTGACGACAAAGTTAAATTATCTTTAACCATTTTATGAGAAAAGAATGTTGGGTTAAAATCAATACCTAAACCTCTTTCTTTTGCAAAATCAACCCATTTCGCAAAATGCTTTGGTTGAATTTCATCTCTGTCAACCCATTCATTCTCATCAAAAATAGCATAACAAGCATGAAGATTGATTTTCTTTTTGCCAGGTAACAATGATAAAACCTTATCAAAATCATCCATTAATTCTTGATAATTTCTTGCTCTACCAGGATAATTACCTGTTGTTTGAATTCCACCTGTAAGTGGACCGTCTTGGTCAAAACCTACAACATCATCACCCTGCCAACAATGAATTGAAACACAAACATCTTTTAATATACTTAACGCTTTTTCAGTATCTACACCAAATTTTAATTATTTCTGTTTACCTCTTAAATATTCCCTCATAATATTACACCTTTCTAATTTTAAATGTATCTTTTATCATATTTCTAGCCGTTTTTAAATCAATGTTTTCATACAGCATAATCTGTGATATAACATTTCCAAGCGCTGTTGCTTCAACAGGTCCTGCATAAACATCTTTTTTAGTATATTTTGCAGTTAACATATTAAGGTAATTGTCTTTTGAACCACCGCCAACAATTCTAATTCCTGAAAATACTTTTCCTGTTATATTTTCTAACTCTTTCACAGATTTAGCATAAAATTGCGACAACGAATGATAAACACAACTCAAAACATCTTCAATTGGCAAATCAGGTTTGTTAAGTTTTGATTTAATGGCTTCTATCATGTTTTCAGGTGCTACAAAATTAGGATCATTCACGTCAACAGTCTCTATAAAACTGCTAGACATAGCCATTTTCATCATTTCATCATAATTATATTTTTTATCGAGATTTCTCCTAATGTTTTGAAACAACCACATACCCATAATGTTTTTCAAGAATCTAAATCTATTGTTAATTCCACCCTCGTTTGTGAAGTTAGAAATTCTTGCCTCGTTTGTCAAAACAGGCATATCATTCTCGCATCCAATTAAACTCCAAGTGCCTGAAGATATAAACAACTCATCTTCGCTTAAAGGACAAGCAGCAACTGCACTAGCAGTATCATGCGAAGGGCAAAGAACTAATTTTGAATCAAAGCCGAGTTCATCAATAATCTCTTTAGAAAATCCACAAACTTCAAAAGGAGGATTTTCTAATTTATCAAACAAAAAAGTTGGCAATTTCAATTTATTAATTATTTCAAAATCCCAATTAAATGTATCGGCTTTAATAAGACCTGTCGTTGAAGCGTTAGTATATTCTTTAACTAATTTTCCTGTTAATTTAAAAGTTAAATATTCAGGAATCATTAAAAAATATTGAGCGTTATCAAGTCTTCCTTTTAACTTGTCATCGTAAAGTTGATAAATCGTATTAAACTCTTGCTTTTGAATTCCTGTTGATTTGTACAACTCCTCAAAAGATATTAAAGCTTCAACTGATTTTGAAGAAGATTTAGTCCTTGAATCCCTGTAACAATAAGCAGGCAAAATTTCATTTAAATCTTTATCAAGTAAAACATAATCAACACCCCAAGTATCAATTGAAACGCTTTTTGGAATTTTGTTTAAAGTTTTACACTTTTTAATACCAAATTTAATTTCTTCAAGCAAATGATTAATATCCCAAATCAAAGATCCATCTTTTTCGATTAAATTATTCTCAAATCGATAAATTTCTTCTAAAACAATTTTCCCACCAACAACGTTTGCAAGAATATGTCTTCCACTTGAAGCACCGATATCAATAGCTAAATAGTAATTCACAACAATCTCCTAAATTATAAACTGATTTCGTCAATAATTCTTAATTCATCTTTAGTAAATTCAGGTGCATTAAGAATTTGCAAATTATCAAGAATTTGTTCAGGCCTTGAGGCACCGATTAAAACACTAGTAACATCATCATCTTTAAGTACCCATTGCAACGACATTTGAGCAAGACTTTGACCACGAGAAACGGCTAGTTCATTGAGTTTAATGATTTTAGGTAACATTTCACTAACTCGTTTTTCTTGCAAAAATCTACCATCAGTAACAACTCTGCTGTCAGAAGGAATACCGTCTAAATATCTATTAGTAAGTAATCCTTGAGCTAATGGGCTAAAAGAAATAATACCTTTTCCCTCTTTTGAAGCGGTTTTCTTAAGACCGTTATTTTCAATTGTTCTGTCAAAAATGTTATAGCAATTTTGGTTGATAATAAACGGACATTTAAGATCATTTAAAATTTTTTGCGCTTGTAACATTCTTTCGCCATCATAGTTAGAAATACCAACATAAAGCGCTTTTCCAGAATTAACAATTTGAGATAATGCCAACATTGTTTCTTCGAGCGGAGTTTCGTAATCAGGCCTGTGATGATAAAAAATATCAACATATTCAATACCCATTCTTTGCAAAGATTGGTCTAAACTTGAAATTAGATATTTTCTACTACCAAAATCACCATAAGGTCCTGGCCACATTTCATAACCTGCTTTTGTAGAAATAATCATCTCATCGCGATAAGATTTCATTTCTTCATTCAAAATCTTACCAAAATTTCTTTCAGCATCACCTGGTTCTGGTCCGTAATTGTTAGCAAGGTCAAAATGTGTAATACCATTGTCAAACGCAGTAAAACACATTTTTTTCATATTTTCATAATCGCCTGTCGCTCCAAAATTATGCCATAACCCTAAAGATACAATCGGCAACTTCAAGCCGCTGTTTCCTACCCTATTAAATTTCATATTTTCATATCGTTTTTTACATGTACTATACATAATTATACTCCATTAATAAAGCATTAAAAGGCCTTGCAAAATTACAAAGCCCTTTTAAAATTAAATGTATTTTTCTACGAATTCTTTAATTTCAACTTCATTCTTTCTGTCAGGTGTGCCTATGTTTTCATAGATATACCATTTTTCAATATGAGTTGCTATTTCACCTGGTTTTAAGTAATGAACAGTACCGATAGTTTCCATCTCAAGAATATTTTCGTTTGTATAAGTTTCAAATGAAACGCCGAAATCATCATATTCTTCATCCATTTTGTGATCATATTTTTTAACAAAAACAGTATCTTTATATGCATAGATAGAAACACCTTTATGCAAATCAAGACCAAGTTTAAATGCTTGTTCAATATTTTCTTGCTTTAAAGTTATAAAATCTTTTCCGATATATAATCTTTCGTCAGCAAGATTTGTATATGGCCAAGCGACAATTCTTCTGTTTGGCAAAAGACCTGTCTCTAAATCATTGTTAGGCATTATTTCAAGGCCACCTTTATTCAAGACTGTAATTGCCCATGGAGAAAGTCTTTTCTCATCACTTGAAATATTCTTAACAAAATGAGTAACAGTAATCTCGCCATCGTCACTCATTGTAACTGAATAAGAACAAGCAACACCATTCATTGGTTGTTCTGGCTGGATAAACAAAGCACCATTTTCTATTAACTCTACCTTAACAGGTTTATCATCAGGAAAATATGTATTTGGCATAGCTTCAGGTGAAACCCAAAGTCTATGACCACCATAGTTTATCCATTTAGCACCTTTATAAAAATGCTCGTCCATTGATTCATCGTAAGTTATATTTGTTCTATCTAAATCATTGAACATAACATTTTCTTTGCCAACTAAACCTGCGCGAATAATTCGAGGTCCAATTTCAGTAGTAATAACTACATCTGATTTTCCGTTTGAAATTTCAATACATTTTCCAAAATTCTCAAACTGTATTTCTTTAATTGTAACTGACATAATATTCTCCTTTAGAAAAGTCCTGAAATAACACCGTTTTCGTCAACATCAATTTTTTCTGCCGATGGAACTTTAGGAAGGCCAGGCATAGTCATAATATCTCCAGTTAAACATACAACAAATTTAGCGCCTGCAGAAACTTTAACTTTTTTAACAGTAATTCTAAAGCCTTCTGGTCTGCCCAATAAGTTTTGATTATCAGATAATGAATATTGTGTTTTTGCCATACAAACAGGGCAATTACCAAAACCTAATTCTTCAAGTTTTGCAATTTCTCTTTTAGCTGCAGGTGCAAAATCAACACCATCTGCGCCGTAAATTTTTGTAGCAACTGCATTGATTTTATCAGCAAGACCCATTTCATCAGGATAAGTAAATGTAAAGTCATTATCTTTCTTTGTGAGTTCAATAACTTCTTTAGCAAGGTCTAATCCACCTTCGCCACCTTTACCCCAAACCTCACAAAGCGAAACATTAACACCATATTCTTTGCATTTATCTTCGACTAATTTGAGTTCAGCTTCTGTGTCAGTTGGGAATCTGTTAATAGCAACAACACAAGGAAGTTTAAAGTTGTTAGTAATATTTTCAATATGTTTATAAAGATTTGGTAAACCTTTTTCGAGTGCATTTAAGTTTTCAACGCCTAAATCATCTTTCTTAACGCCACCGTGTGATTTTAATGCTCTAACAGTAGCAACAACTACAACAGCAGATGGTTTAAGATTTGCAACTCTACATTTGATATCAAGGAATTTTTCAGCACCAAGGTCAGCACCAAAACCTGCTTCTGTTACAACATAATCACCGAATTTAAGCGCCATTTTTGTAGCCATAACAGAGTTACAACCATGAGCAATATTTGCAAATGGACCACCATGAATAAATGCTGGCGTATGTTCAAGAGTTTGAACAAGGTTTGGTTTTAAAGCATCTTTCAAAAGCGCAGTCATAGCACCTTGCGCTTTAAGGTCACCAGCAGTTACTGGTTCACCTGCACGATTATAACCAACAATAATTGATTTAAGTCTTTCTTTTAAATCAGTAATATCAGTAGCAAGACAAAGAATAGCCATAATTTCAGAAGCAACAGTAATATCAAAACCATCTTCTCTAGGCACACCTTGTAATTTGCCACCAATACCATTAATAACATTACGAAGTTGACGGTCATTCATATCTACGCATCTTTTCCAAGTGATGTTTTTAACGTCAATATCAAGTGCATTACCTTGTTGAATATGATTATCAAGCATAGCGGCAAGTAAGTTGTTAGCTGCGCCGATTGCATGCATATCACCTGTAAAGTGAAGATTAATATCTTCCATAGGCACAACTTGTGCGTAACCGCCACCTGCAGCGCCACCTTTGATACCAAAAACAGGACCTAATGATGGCTCACGAAGAGCAATAACAACATTTTCACCCATTTTTGATAGAGCGTCACCAAGACCAACTGTAACAGTAGTTTTACCTTCACCTGCAGCAGTTGGATTGATAGCAGTAACAAGAATTAACTTACCGTTATCTTTATCTTGCATTTCTTTTAAGATATTATAGTCAACCTTTGCTTTATATTTACCATAATATTCGATTTTTTCTTCATCAAGACCAACTTTTTTTGCAATTTCTTTAATAGGAAGCATCACGTTTTCTTGTGCTATTTCAATATCTGATTTGTAACCCATTTTAAATTCTCCTTTATCTTGCCTTTGTTTCAATTTCTTCTAATGCATTTTTTATAAACTCTTCAACACTCAAAGCGCCCAAATCGCCATTTTTTCTAGAACGAATTGAAACAGTATTAGTTTCAACCTCTTTTTCACCAACAATAAGCATATAAGGAACTTTTTGAAGTTGAGCTTCACGAATTTTATAGCCAACTTTCTCGGCTCTATCATCTAACTCTACTCTGATACCAGCATCAGCCAACTTTTTCTTAACATCAAATGCAGCATCTAAATATTTATCAGAAATAGGTAAAATTCTAACTTGTTCAGGTGCTAACCACATTGGGAAAGCGCCAGCATATTTTTCAATAAGAAGTGCTAATGTTCTTTCATAACAACCGATTGATGTTCTATGAATGATATATGGATTTTTAAGTTTTCCATCTTTATCAACATATTCCATACCAAATTTTTCAGCAAGCATTTGGTCAATTTGAATTGTGATAAGAGTATCTTCTTTGCCAAAAACATTTTTAATCTGAATATCAAGTTTTGGTCCGTAGAAGGCAGCTTCACCAACACCAACTTTATATTCAATACCGAGATTATCAAGTATTTTAGACATAATACCTTGAGCTTCATCCCATTGTTCAACAGTACCAATATACTTTTCTGTATCATTAGGGTCCCATTGTGAGAAACGATATGAAACATCTTCATAAAGACCTAATGTTTTAAGCATATAAATAGCAAGTTCAAGACAGCCTTTAAATTCATCTTCAAGTTGTTCAGGTGTGCACATTAAGTGACCTTCTGAAATTGTAAATTGACGAACACGAATGAGACCATGCATTTCGCCTGAAGATTCATTTCTGAAAAGCGTTGATGTTTCAGCGAGTCGCATAGGCAAATCTCT
>JAZRPX010000147.1:0-6124 GCA_045649445.1 Acutalibacteraceae bacterium
GTTGTTTAAAAACTTTAAGGTCTAACTCTGCGCCTGAAATTACGAAAAACAAAATCAACAACGGCTTTGTCCAACTATCTGCTCTATGCATCATCTCATCTGAACATTCGCAGACATTGCAAAAGACAGTTCCACACATCATACAAGTTAAAAGCGATGAAAAGCCGATATGAATATTCCCGATATGCAAATTATGAAGCTCTGTTATAGCAACTGTTGCCAAAACAAACACGATAACAAGACTTAAACGGTTACTATTTGAATGGAAAAGTTTTTCAAGTTCTGATAAAACAAGGCCTAAAAGCGCGCCGATTAAAAGCGAAGCAAAAATCTCAATCATTGGCTCTAAAATAATAGATGTTACTGAAACTACGCCACCATCAATTGCTTTTGAAACGCCGAAAAGCACTGCAAAAATGATAAGACCAACTGCGTCATCAAGCGCAACGATAGGCAAGAGAAGTTTTGTAAGTTTACCTTTTGCTTTATATTGGCGAACAACCATTAATGTTGCTGCAGGAGCAGTTGCAGTTGCGATTGCAGATAAAATAAGCACTGCAGGGATTGGCAACCAATCTTTGCCTGTTGTATTTAAGAGCAAATAATGAAGACCTAACAAAACAATTATACAAACAATTGTTGTTATAACTGCTTGAAAAATACCGATTATTGTTGCAGTTTTACCTGTTTTTTTAAGTTCTGATAATTTAAACTCGCTACCGATTGAAAAAGCAATAAATCCAAGCGCAACATCTGATAAAATGCCAAGCGAATGTATATCTGAAAAATCAGGGCTACCAAAACCGAGATGATAACCACCAGGCAAAGCGAATCTGCCAAGGCAGAAACACCCAACCAAAATACCTGAAATAAGATAACCTGTAACTGCAGGTAATTTTAAAAGTTTGCAAACACGAGACATTAAAAGCCCAACTAATACGCAAACTGACATACTAAGTAAAATTTGAACTGTGCTATCCATTTGTTTTCTCCTTAAAAATTGCGTGAAAATGGCTTGAAACCACTAAGATTTCAAGCCGTTTTTTAAAACATATTCGTATTATAATACTTTTATTATACAAATTCAAGTCAATTTTTAAAAGTTTTTTAAATCATTGCTATTTTTTCTGTGTCACAAAATCTCTGTATTCATCACGTATCAACGCATAAGAAATCAGATTTTCTACAAGTTTTATAACCTCTGCGTCATCAAGCTCCCAAGCTCTATCATACGTAAGCGAACCTAAATTAAATTGCTTTCCTAATATAATTTGTGGATAACGGGCATTTACAAATTCACGAAGTTCACTTACTTTTCCACTACCTTTGTTTCCTATGGCAATTTTACCGTGATGATAAAATGTGAATTTGTTACCGTTGTAACGAACATTATCATCAACAACTAATTGTAGCGAGTGATGAGATGTTTTCTCATTGTCTATTGCAATATTTATTACAGTTTTACAAATATCTGGATTAGAAAAAGTACCATATGTAGAAAAACCAATTGAAACAAACTCTGTACTTCCATCTCTTTCAATCAAAAAGGATCGATAAGGACCATAAAAAACGCCACCGCCAGCGTTGCCATATGATAACATTCTCACGCCGAAATCTTCGATTAGCTTAAATATTTGGTATTGACCTCTTGGAAGTTTGTGTCGAGGATTTAATGTTGCTTCTAGTAAATTAAAAGTAGCACACGCCAATTTGTGTTCTGTTTTTTCGCTAATATATTCATTGTTCTCATCTAGATTATTTTTAATATAATCAGAAATTTTATCAAAAGGTATTCTATCAGGAAATTCACCTGGTTCATACATTACAAAATCATCTGTTAACATATCTTGATAACAAGGCAATTCGCAAATTGGTACATATTTATTTTCTTGCTCTGTATAATGATAACAGAAAAACTCATCACCATTTATCTTCATAGCATAGTTGCACCCTAAAAGGTCGCTATACTCAAGCAATTGATTGGTGGTTTTTTCGCCTAATCCGATACCTGGAGCTTTACATTCAATAACTGCTATAGGAACTATCTCATTGTTTTTTGTAAAGCAATTTATAAGAATATCTGCTCTCAAAGATGATTTGATTCCATAATGAGAAAGATGCTGTTCAACGCTAATCATTTCTATAGGAACTTTCAAATCGTTTAATAGGTATGATATCACTCGTTGTCTAACAGTTTCTTCAGGAGTGACAAAGATGAGTTTTTTTCGAATAGGATCAAGATAGCAGTCTTTACCTTTTCGACTATAGATTTTTGGTAATGGTTGCGATGATAAATCAATATACATAAAACTCTTCCTTAATCACATAACAGATGCATTTAATCTTCATATTCTTTATTTGAATAAATAATCTTGCCTGTTTTTGCATTTATATCATAACTATATTCGTATCTACCTGCTTCAAAATCAACTTCATAAATAACTTTTCCGTATTCATTATCTTTTTCAACAGACAAATCTCTAACCTTTGAAAGTTTAACGCCTGCATGATTTAAAGCGATATTTCTTGCTTTTGTTGCAGAAATATAGTTTGTTTTTTTAACATTAGTTACTTTAACTGTGAAAACAACGCTTTTCTTTGTGCCTTTAATATAGCATTTTACCTTTGCAGTGCCTTTCTTTTTAGCGATAAATTCAACTTCATCATCATATCTATCATAATCATCAAACTTAACTATATTTTTGCCTTTGATTATGCTCCAACGAAGATAATCATCATCGCCATTGGCATACACTTTTAATTCAAATTGTCTGCCTTTTTTAACTGAAATTGTTTTTTTAGAAATAGCAGTAACTTTCGTTGGCTTTCTATAACTATCAGCGCTTACTGTTGGCATAACGCTTAAAGAAAACAAAATTAAAACCGCCATAACCGAACTTAAAATTTTTGCGAAAGTTTTTTTCATAAGATTACCTCCTTTTTATGATTATTGCTTTTCGCATTTTTATTATATCATAATATTAAATACATTTGATGAATTTTTTGTTAATCATTTATTAGATGTTTTTAACTTTTCAAGCGTTTGTTTAATTACTAATAAAGCTTCTTTTGAACATTCAACACCCGTTACTGCCTTTTCAATAGGGCATTTGCCGTTACCCTCTCTATTGATAATAAAAGGCGCTTTAGTTTCATAAAAAACGCTAATATTATTTTTATCTAAAAGCATATGCGCCGGTTCGCTTAAAACCTTTGCCCAAACAGATTTTACACCAAGCAAAATATACAAATGCGCCGCGCCCAAGCCAACAGTTTTATCGGCGGCATAAAACCCACTAAAATCTTTGCCACATTCTAAAAACTCTAACAACGGCTTAACCCCACGAGCGCAAGAATGATATTCTTCTTTTTCATTCACAAGCACACAAGTATATTGGTTTTTTATAAGAATTTCTTTTGCATTTTCAAGCAATTTTTCCATATATTTTTACCACTCTGCTATTTTTTCAAGATGTTTTCTTATTTCAATACTTTGCGGACAATTTTTCTCGCATTTTCCACATTTTATACAATCCTTTGCACCTTGTGGCATTTTGCTTTTTGCTTCATCAAAAGTTGTTTTAGCGGCAAGATGTTGATTATAAACTTCAAAAATTTCAGGAATTGGAATATCTTTTTCGCAAACCTCTGTACAATATCTACACGCAGTACAAGGAACTTGCCTTACTCTTCTTATTATCTCGCGAACTTTATCTGTTGCCTTAATTTCTTCTTGTGAAAGTGGAACAAAATTAGTAAAAGTATTGATGTTATCATTCATCATTTCAACGCTTCCCATACCCGAAAGAACCATAAAAACTTCAGGAAAACTAGCCGCGTAACGAAGCGCATAAGAAGCATAAGAACCACCTTCAAATTCATCAAAAACTTTCTTTGCTTCTTCTGGCAAGTTAGCAAGCGCGCCACCCCTTACCGGCTCCATAACGATTACTTTCTTACCGTGTTTTACTGCAACATCATAACACGCTTTACTCTGCACACCAGGGTCATCATAATCAAGATAATTAAACTGCAACTGCACGAATTCAACAAAAGGATATTTTGTTAAAACTTCATCTAAAAACTCTGCGTTATCGTGGAATGAAAATCCGATATGCTTAACTCTGCCTTGCTCTTTAAGTTGTTTTATAAACTCAAAGCAATTGCATTCTTCATATTTTTTATATGTATCTTTGGTTACGCAATGAATAAGATAAAAATCAAAATAATCAACGCCACAACATTCTAATTGGTTTTCAAAAAGCGGTAATATATCTTCTTTATTTTCAAAACACCAAACCGAAAGTTTATTAGCAAACACAAAATCTTCGCGATTATAACGCGCCGAAAGACAATCTCGCATTGCTGTTTCACTTTTGCCGTCAATGTAACCGTGAGCCGTATCAAAATAGTTAAACCCTGCGCTAATATACGCATCTATCATCTTGTTGAATTCATCATAATCAACCTTATCTTCATTCATTTTAAGACGCATACAGCCAAAGCCCAATTTACCTTTAATTTTTTCAAAAACCATATTATATACCTCATTTTATTTTATATAACAATTTTATCATATATATTAACACTTTGCAACTAAAACCATTATCTGCCTTTATATTCTTGTTTTAACACCCTCGCCATTTCTTCTGGAGTTTCCTCACAACCGTTTTCAAGCCACAATTTAACAATCGCATTAAGACCGTTTCTAAAAAACGAACATAAATAAAGCAAAGAGCCAACTCTCAAGATAAGAGAGTTGGCTCTTTTTAAGGAAAGTTGTATGAAAAAATATTAGCTTTTTATAAATTTTAATAAACTTATTATTTCACTTTAACTTTTTGTGTTTTGCTCCAAGCAGAATATGCTTTTTGTTTTCCAGAAACTATCATTGCTCTAATTTGAACTTGATAATTGCCTTTTTTGAGCTTTTTAACAACTTTTGTTGCAGTTTTCTTAGTAGCAAAGGTTTTTGTTTTCCATTTGCCTTTGATTTTATATCTAACTTGGAAACCTGTTGCGTCTGCAACTTTTGTGTATTTAACTTTAAATTGCTTTTTGCCTTTTATAAGTTTAAATTTAGGAACTTTTAAAGTTAATTTAGAGATAACGCTACCATTTGCAAGGAACTTATCACATTTACCACAAACTTTATCACCGGTGTAACCTGTTGCAAAATATGTTGCTTTCTTTGCGTTTTTAACAACAATATCATTAAAACTATGAGCGCATACGCTTGGCGCAAGTTTTGCAATTGTTTCACTTTCAACAACTGTGTTACAAACAAGGCAATTCTTAACTCTTTCGCCTTCTTCAAATTCAGTTGCTTCTTTTACAACTACCCAAAGCGGTGAAATATTATGAGGAAGTTTTGCAATTTCTTCTTGCGCTAATGTTACCTCACCACAAACAGAACAATGCTTACCGTTTGTTAAACCTGCTTTTTCACAAGTTGCCGCACGACCTCTATCAACAACTATTGTGTGTGATGTTTTAGGGCTTTCAACTTGTTTGATCAAAACTTTGCCACAAACTGAACAATGCGAACCTTGTGTTAACCCTGTTTGTGAACAAGAAGCTTCTCTTGCAAAATCTATTACTTCTGTGTGATCGCGCATTGGAATTTTTTTACGCTCAACTATTACTGTTCTACATACTGAACAAGAAATTTCATCTGTATAACCAACGGCTTTACATGTTGATTCATAACCTTTGTTTGAAACATATTCTGTATGTGGTTTTTTAGGTATTTCTACCTGCGCTACAAGAATTTCACCACAGACTTTACATTTGCTACCTTCTGTAAGACCAACTTTACTACAAGTTGGCGCTTTTTCTGGAACAACAATTGGAGTGTGCGATGTTTTTGGAATTTCTACTTGCGCTACAAGAATTTTACTACAAAGACTACACTGGCTACCCTCTGTAAGACCAACTTTATTACAAGTAGGATCTTTTGCGCTTAATACTTTTGGTTTATGTGCTTCAGGGTCTATATCAGTATAAGTATCTTTATAAGAATTGCCACAATCCGAGCAGATATGCTCTGTATAACCTTTTTCTTTACAAGTAGGCGCTACAACTTTATCAGAACCTGCTTTTGCAATATGCTTGCCTGTTGCTG
>JAZRPX010000148.1:0-7083 GCA_045649445.1 Acutalibacteraceae bacterium
CAGGTTTTGAAGTTCGTTACAGAATTAAAGGTAAATGGACTGTTAAATCATATCCAGCTAAAAAGAAAGTAACAAAAACAATCAAGAAGCTTAAAAAAGGTAAATATAGCGTTCAAGTAAGAGCATATGTTCAATCTGGTAAAACAAAAGCATATTCAGCTTGGGCAAAAACAATCAAAACTCAAGTAAAATAATTTTCGCGTAGTTAATGGAGTATTTTATAAAAACCGACCTGCAGTTTCAGGTCGGTTTTGTTGTAAAAAAGCGTGGAGGAAGTTATGAAAATTCTAATTTGTGTAAAACAAGTGCCCGGCTCAAACAATGTTGAGGTTGACCCAGTAACAGGTGTTTTAAAGCGTAGTGGAATTGCAAGTAAAATTAATCCTTATGATTTATATGCAATTGAAACAGCTTTAACATTAAGAGAGAAGTTTGGCGGTAGCGTAGAGAGTATTACTATGGGTCCACCACAAGCAAAAGAGGTTATATTAGAAACTGTTTGTATGGGAGCTGATTGTGGTACCGTGCTTACAGATAGAAAATTCGCAGGCGCTGATGTTTTAGCAACTGCTTATACTTTATCGCAAGGCATTGTTAAAAGTGGCGATTTTGACCTTATAATATGTGGCAAGCAAACAACCGATGGTGATACTGCGCAGGTTGGCGCAGAGGTTGCCGAGTATTTGAATATCCCTAATGTTGCTAATGTTTTATCGATAGATGAAATTAAAGATGGCGTTTGTTATGTAACTGCATCATTAGATGAAAAACAGGTAAAAATGAGCGTAAAAATGCCTTGTCTTATCTCTGTTGATGGTGATATAAACACACCTCGTTTGCCTTCATACAAAACCAAAAAACAGATTGATGAAAATGTAGTTAAGTTCTTCACATTTGAAGATTTTGAAGATCAAAACCCTGATAATTATGGTCTTAATGGCTCGGCAACTCAAGTTGAGCGAATTTTTCCACCGGAAATCTTATCTGAAAAAAGAGAAGTTTTAGGAACTGCCGAAGAATGCGCAGATGAGTTAGTAAATCTTTTGCGTGAGAATAAGATAATATAGGGGGTAAAGAAAAATGGGAAAATTAGTTGTTAATCATAATAAAATCAATGCCCAAAATGCTAAAGATTTAATAGCGCTTTGCCCTTTTAATGCTATTTCTTATGAAAATGATAAGTTGGATATTTCATCTGCTTGTAAAATGTGCAAAATGTGTGTAAAACGAGGCAATGGTTTAATTGATTTCGTTGAAGAAACTAAAGAAATTGATAAATCTTTGTGGAACGGCGTGTGCGTTTATGCAGATTGTACGGGAGGAAAAATCCATCGTGTTACATATGAGCTTTGTGGCAAAGCAAAGGAACTCGCAAGTGTTATTTCGCAAGAGGTTTATGCAATTTTAATTGGCTATAATCTTGATGAATGCGCAGAAGAACTTTTGCATTATGGTGTAGATAAAGTTTTTGTTTATGATGATAAAGCTTTTGAAGAATTTAGAATTGAGCCATATACACAGGCGTTTTATGATTTTGTTCAAAAGCAAAAACCATCATCAATTTTAGTAGGCGCAACAAACCTTGGCAGACAATTAGCCCCAAGAGTTGCCGCAAGATGTAAAACAGGGTTAACCGCAGATTGCACAGTGCTTGAAATGAAAGAAAACACAGATTTAGTGCAGATTCGTCCTGCTTTTGGTGGCAATATTATGGCGCAGATTATTACGCCGAATACAAGACCGCAGTTTTGTACTGCAAGATATAAGGTTTTTGATGAGCCAAAGCGAACAGATGAGAAAAACGGCGAAATTGTTAAAATGCAAGTAACTGATGATATGCGTTTTTCAGCAATTGAGGTTTTAAGTTCAACATTAAAACCGAAGGATATTGATATTTCAGAGGCGGATATAATCGTTGCAGTTGGCAGAGGCGCATCAAGTGAGGCAATGCGAAATTCAGCCAAAGAATTAGCAGATTTGTTAGGTGGTGTTGTTGCTTGTACAAGACCGTTAGTTGAGGAAAATATTTTTGATGCAAAGCATCAAATCGGTCTTTCAGGCAGAACAGTAAAACCGAAGTTAATCTTTTGTTTGGGTATTTCTGGCGCAGTTCAATTTGCTGCAGGTATGAAATCTTCGGATTGTATTATCGCAATAAATAATGATAAAAACGCGCCTGTTTTTGATATTGCTCATTATTGTGTTTATGGTGATGTCAATGAAATCGTGCCTATGTTAATAGAAAAAATTAAGGGGGAATCGTAATGTATAACAAAGTAAATGCACAAGATATTAAAACCTTGCAAAATATCGTTGGCGAGGAAGATGTTGTTTTTGGCGATGCGATAAACCCTGATTATGCTCATGATGAATTAGGTGGCGCTTATAAAATGCCTGAAGTTTTAGTTAGAGTTACTTCAACAGAACAAATTTCAAGCATTATGAAACACGCTTATTCTCGTGAAATTCCTGTAACAGTTCGTGGTAGTGGAACAGGTTTAGTTGGTTCTGCAGTTGCAATAAATGGTGGAATTTTGCTTGAAACAACTAAAATGAATAAGATTTTAGCGCTTGATGAAAATAATTCAACTGTTACTGTTCAACCGGGTGTTTTGTTGATGGAGCTTAGCTCATTTTGTGAAGAAAACGACTTTTTATATCCACCAGACCCTGGCGAAAAATCTGCAACAATTGGTGGCAATATTTCAACAAATGCCGGTGGTATGAGAGCAGTTAAATATGGCGTAACAAGAGATTATGTTCGATCATTAACAGTTGTTATGCCAAATGGTGAAATTTTAAAACTTGGCGCAACGGTTGCAAAAAACAGTTCGGGCTATTCGCTTAAAGATTTGGTTATTGGCTCTGAAGGAACTCTTTGTATTATCTGTGAAGCAGTGTTGAAATTAGTGCCATTGCCAAAGGTTTCAACATCTCTTTTAGTGCCGTTTCCTGATATGAAAAGCGCTATTGAATCTGTGCCAAAAATCTTCCGTTCAAAAGTAATTCCAACAGCTATTGAATATATGTCAAGAGATACAATTCTTTTTTCTGAAGATTATCTTGGCAAAAAATTCCCTGATACGAAAAATGATGCGTATATACTTTTAACCTTTGATGGCAACACTCAAGCTCAAGTTGATGCCGATATGACAACAGTTGCTGATTTGTGCCTTGAAATAGGCGCGATTGATGCATATATTGTTGATACTGAAGAGCGCAAAAAGTCGGTTTGGTCGGCTCGTGGCGCATTTTTAGAGGCGATTAAAGCGTCAACATCTGAAATGGATGAGTGTGATGTTGTTGTGCCTGTAAGTCAGGTTGATGAGTTTATTAAATACACTCACGAGTTAGCAAAAGAGTTTAATGTGAGAATTCCATCGTTTGGCCATGCGGGAGATGGCAATTTACATGTATATATTTGTAAAGATGAGTTAAGCGAACAAGAATGGGAGAAAACTTTATCGGCTTGTTTTGATAAGATGTATGCTTATGCCGAAAAATTAGGTGGATTAGTTTCAGGTGAACATGGTATTGGCTATGCAAAAAAAGAGTTTTTGAAAAAACAATATGGCGAAACACCAATTTTGTTGATGCAGCAAATTAAAAAAGCGTTTGATGATAAAAATATATTAAACCCAGGCAAAATTTGTTTTTAATTTCAAAAAACCGACCGACTGAAAACAGTCGGTCGGTTTTTTTATTAACATGATAATTGATTTTTATTACTTAACTTGAACGCGCTTTGCTTTAGCCCAGTTTGAATATACTTTTTGTTTGCCGTAAACTTTCATTGCTCTTACTTGAACGCTGTATTTTCCTTTTTTGAGCTTTTTAATTGTCTTGGTTATATTCTTTTTAGCAGAATATACTTTCAATTTCCATTTGCCTTTAATTCTATAGCGAACTTGGAAACCTGTAGCGTCTTTAACCTTTGTGTATTTAACCTTAAATTGTTTTTTGCCTTTTACAAGACTGAATTTAGGTGTCATTAAGATTAATTTTGAGGTTTCTTTGCCGAGAATTACTGTTTTATTACACTTAACGCAAACTTTGTCACCAGTATAACCTTTTGCAAAATAAGTAGCTAATTTTAAACCTTTAACAACTGTTGTTGCATGAACGCAATCAGTTGGTTGTTCTGTTTCGCTTGGTTTAGTAGTAGGTTTTGTAGTTTCTGTAGGTTTTGTAGTAGGTTTAGTTGATTCAGTTGGCTTAACTGTAGGTTTTGTGGTTTGAGTTGGAACAGTAGTTGGGCTTGTTGGTTCAGTTGCGCTTGAGCTTGGGCTTGTTGGTTCAGTTGCGCTTGAACTTGGACTAGTTGGCTCTGTTTCACTTGGTGCCCAAGGGTCTGTTTCATCTGGGTCGTTAGCATTTGTAGTAGTTGTTGTGGTTGTTGTAGTAGTTGTAGTTAAAGCAGGGTCAAAAACTTCAACTGTTGGTGTGTTGAATGTAAACGCAACCGGTCTGCCGCCAACTGAAAGATAATTATCTGCAGAATAATCAACCATTTCTATCTCATAAGAGCCAGGCGCAGCATTATCAGCAACCTTAAAATAAATTGAGAAAAACTCACCGTTTGAATTATTTGATTTAATCTCGGTGTCGTTATAAATCTCTGTATAAATAATTGTAAATTCGCCTTTGTCATTAATAGGGCTTATAAGTGAATTAGGGAAATCTTTACCTTTATCATATTTTGGGAAAGTGCCATCTGCATTAGTTTCACCTTCGATTAATGATAAAATGCTTGTATCAAATTTATAAGTTTGATTAATTCCCCAGAATTTTGGGTTGTTACCAATTGTAAAAGTTAGTTTTGCAACCTCACCTGCTTTTACTGGTTCAGAAGATGCTAAAATATAAGGTTTTGTTTCGTCAAACGAAGGGATATCATTAGTTGCGCTAACAACTGATGTTGCAACGATTGAGAGCAAAAGCACAATTGATAAGCAAATGCTTAATAGTTTTTTCATTTTCACAAATCCTCCTTGAATGTGATTTTTTATGATTATAGCATAAATATTTAAATTAGTCAAATAAAAAAAGGAGTGCTCAAAGCACTCCTTTAATTAAAGTTATTTAATTGTAACTTTTTTTGCGCTAGCCCATTTTGAATAAGCTTTAAGTTTGCCTTTTTTAACCATTGCTCTTACTTGAACTTTATAAGTACCTTTTTTGAGTTTTCTGATTAATTTAACAACCTTTTTCTTGTTACCTGCTTTAAAGACTTTAATCTTCCATTTACCTTTAATTCTGTAACGAACTTGGAAACGATTAGCGCCTTTTACTTTTCTATAAGTAACTTTAATATTTTTGCCACTTCTCTTTGCAGAGAATTTAGGTTTATTAAGTTTTAATTTAGCTGTTTGTTTACCTTGTTCAATTAAACCAGAACAGATGCTACAAACCTTATCACCAGTATAACCTTTTGCAAAATAAGTAGCTAATTTTAAAGCTTTAACAACTGTTGTTGCATGAACGCAGTCAGTTGGTTGTTCTGTTTCGCTTGGTTTAGTAGTAGGTTTTGTAGTGAAATCATCGTTGGCTGTAGGGTCTTGAGTAGAAGGTTGTGTTGGTTCTGTAGATGGTTGTGTAGAAGGTTGTGTTGAAGGTTGTGTTGAAGGTTGGGTTGGCTCTGTAGATGGTTGAGTTGGCTCTACATCAGGCGCGTCAGTGTTTTTAATTGTTATAACGCCATCTTCAAGAGCGATGAAATAAACATAATATGCTTTGCCTTCTTCAAGAGCAACCAAAAATTCGCCAGTTTCACCATCAACTTCAAATTCAGGAAGATTACCGTTTTCATCAAAAGCCATCAAAGGATGAATTTGGGCTTCAGTTTTGAATGTGTATTTGCCTGAAGCAGAAGGCACGAATTTGATTACTTGTTGAGCATAATCTCCATTTTCATCAACATCGCTTGCTTTAACTTCAAAATCGCCTGCGTCTGAAACATCATAATCGCTTGCTGGCGCTTTCCATACAGGTTTGTAATCTTCAGTTGATTTAGAAACTGTTACATCAACAGTTAAATCTTTGCTTTCCCAAGTTGCAAAACCAACATAATAAGTTTCGCCTGCTTTGAATTCATAGTTTAATGAGAAGTTGAGATCATTAACGAATTTATCGTCTGAATATTTAAGGAAATCTCCGTCTTTACCATAAACTGTAGCGTATACATCATATCCACAGTCGGTATCAAATAAATACCAGCCATCATTTTCAGGAACAAATTTATAATATACAAAGTTTAATAAACTTGCATCATCTTTTGCACCAAAGTCACCAGCAATCAAACCAACAGAAGTTGTGCCTAAACCAATAGTGCCAATAGTATCAAATGGGTCTTTTGGCTGAGTTGGTTCAGTTTCGCTTGAGCTTGGCTCAGTTGCTTCTGTTTCACTTGAACTTGGCTCAGTTGCTTCGGTTTCACTTGAGCTTGGCTCAGTTGCTTCAGTTTCACTTGAGCTTGGTTGAGTTGAAGTTGCTTCAGTTTCACTTGAACTTGGTTCAGTTGCTTCAGTCTCACTTGAACTTGGCTCGGTTGGCTCTGTTGGGAACGGATCGGTTTCAACAGGGTCATTATCATCAGTTGTAGTAGGTTGAGTTGTAGTTGTAGTTGTAGTAGTTGTGGTTGTAGTTGTAGTTGTTACTGGTGCCCAAGGGTCTGTTTCATCTGGGTCATTAGCAACTGTTGTGGTTGTAGTAGGTTGAGTTGTAGTTGTTGTAGGTTGAGTTGTAGTAGTTGTTGTTGTTGTAGTTGTAGTAGTTTCTTCAGTTGTTGTTTCTTCAGGAACAACAGTTGTGATATCAAAAATATCATCAACCGATGGGTCATACTCTGGCTCTTGCGCTAAAGAAGCAGTAGAAACGATTGACAACAACATCAATACGCTCAAAAACAACGCTAAAATTTTGTTTTTCATTTTTTATCCTCCTAAAAATTTGTTGGTTTTATTATATCATAAAAAATATTGAAAATCAAGATTATTCATCACGACCGCAACATTTTTTATATTTTTTACCACTTCCGCATGGACAAGGGTCATTTCTGCCGATTTTGTTACCCTTTTTAATTGG
>JAZRPX010000149.1:0-12808 GCA_045649445.1 Acutalibacteraceae bacterium
TAACTTTGAAATTATCAGTACAGACGAACCGGTTGAAGAAGATACAACTGTTCCTACAGAGCCAGAAGAAGAACCAACTACAACTACTACAACTACAACAACCACAACTACAGTTCCTGAAGTTGGTGAAGATTACGAGATTGAAGATGTTGCAGTAGCAAACAATTGGAGAACAGGTAACTATGACTGGACAACAGGCGCTTATGCAGAAAATGAAGTTCGTGCTTGTTTGAAACAATTAGTTAAAGTTGACCCTGCAAAAACTTATGTGCTTGATGCTAAAGGCGCAGACAGTAGTATGAACTATGCTATTCGCGAGTATAATGCTAATAAAACTATGATTAACAGCATTAGTAAACTTACCTTTGGTAGCAAATATACTCCAAGCAGTTCAGAGGTTGCATACATTGGTATCACAATGTATGATGGTAGTCCGCTTGAAAGAATCCAAAACGGAACAATTCTTCCATCTATGGTAGAATATGTTGAAGAAGAAACTTCATCAACTACAACAACTACTACAACTACAACAGCTCCTGTTCAACCTCCTGTTTATGATGGTGAAACAGCAACAAAAGAGCTTATTACAAATGATAACTGGGTTCAAGGTTTCTGGGCCACAACAGGTCTTATTACAACAGAAACATCATATCACAGAAAACGTGCGGCTTACAATGAATATATGAAAGTGTTGCCAAACACAACTTATACAATCAAAGTTAAAATGAGCAAAACTTATGCTTTGAACTTTAAAGAGCTTGATGGCAACAAACAGTATTTATCACTTAACACAAATAAAACTACTGGCGATTTGGGCGCAAACTTTACAACAACTTTGACAACAGGTCCAAATACAAGTTACCTTGTTGTTTCAACTTGGAACACAAATGAAAACAATATGGCTGAAAGCACAAGCCAAACAATTATCAACAACTATCTTGATGATACATTCACTCTTTCAATCGTAGGTGAAGTTCCTGTTGACGCTTTAGAAGTTGGCGCAACAATGAAAAAAGGTGCTTCTATTAGACTTGGTGAAGTAAATGGTTTAAGATACTACACAATTGTTGATGCAGAAAAAATCGCTAAATTACAAGCTGAAGGCGCAACAGTAGAAGTTGGTACACTTATTGCTCCTAAAGATATTTTAGGTAGAGAAGAATTAACATTCGACCTTGAAAGTGCTAAATATCTTAATGTAACATTTGATTTAACAAAAGGTTATTATCAAGATGGTAATACAATTGTAGGTTCAATTGTTAATATTAAAGAATCAAATACTGCTTATTCTAAAGAATCAGGTAATATTTCAAGAAGATTTGTTGGCCGTGGTTATGTTAAAGTAACTAAAGATGGCAGAACATTTATCTCTTATGCAACATACGAAGAAAACAAAGTTTCTAACAACTCTCGTTCACTCAAAGATGTTGCAACGTCTTTGAGAAATCATACAGCTCAAGCAGAACTTTATGAAGCATTCAAAGATTTAGTTGATAAATGGGCAGATGCAATTCTTGGCGCAATTTCTGTAACAGATGAAATGGTTGGCGGTAATATTATCGTTCAAAACATTGAAGAAAATGCAGATGGTTCATATTTAGTAACTGTTAAAAACGATTTAAGAACAACAACTGAAGACTGGTTCTATTGGGCATTCAAAGTTGAAGGCGCTCAAGGTAAAAAAGTTAAGTTCCAATTCTCACAAGGCAATAGAGTAGGTCCTTATGGTGCTGCTGTATCAAAAGACCTTGAAACTTGGGATTGGACTAATACAAGAGATGGCGAAGGCTTTACTTATACATTCGGCGAGAATGACACAACAGTTTATTTCGCTCATAATATGCTTTATCATCCTGAAAGATTTTATGATGTTGCAGATGAATTAGGTCTTGAAGTTAAAACTCTTTGCACATCAGAGGGTGGCAACGCAGTTCCTTATGTTAAATTTGGTAATGGCGATAAAGGCATCGTTTTAACTTCTCGTCATCACGCTTGCGAATCATCAGGTAGTTATGTATTAGAAGGTGTTTTAAAAGAACTTGCAACTTCTGATTATATCAAAGAAAATTACACAGTAATGGCTGTACCATTTATGGATATTGATGGTGTGCTTGCAGGTGACCAAGGTAAATGCCGTGCTCCTCATGACCATAATAGAGACTATGTTGGCGAATTAGGTGAAACAGATAAATCAATCTATGCATCAGTTAGAGCGGTTCGTTCTTATCTTGAAGACCCTGCAAACAATGTTGTTCAAGCTTATGATTCACACTCACCTTGGCATACAGGCGGAGATAATGATTCAATCTTTGTTTATAAAAAGTTTGCACCAGGTACCCAAAGAGCAAATAATCTTGAAACATTGTTAACAGCATTTAAAAATAATATTGATTCAAGTTGTTTCCCATATACAGGTGCTCACGACCAAGAATATGGTGTTGCTGGTAACACAGGTACAGATGGTACTGAAAGCAGAGCTTTCTCTACTTATATGACAAAGATTCCTACAATTCAATGTGGTACAACATTTGAAACTGCTTTCTTTAAATCAAATGGCGTTAAATTCTCACAAACAAACGCTGTTAACGCAGGTAAAGCTCTCGGTAGAGCAATTATCGAAATTTCTCAAACAATTATTAAATAATCAAGGGAGGAAAGAAAAATGAAATTTGAAAAAATCGAAATTACATTAGAAAAATATGAATCTCTTGATATTATTGCTACCTCTTTTGAAGATCCAACAGAATCTCCAACAGAGCCAACAACAAAACACGATCCATATGCTAATGATAAATGGTAAAACAAAAAAGGTGTTCCTTTAAGGAACACCTTTTTTAATTTGATTTAGCAATATACAATCGTAGGTGATGGGCTTTGCTCCTAATGTATTTTATTCAAAAAGAACTTTCTCATCATCATAGTTTGTAACTCTAAAGAACTCATTGATATGTTCTTTATCAATAAAGAAGCTAACTTCTCCATCAGTATAATTAGTAACAGTACTACTACCAAGACCAAAACCCAAATCATTCTCCACTTCAGGACCTTCTCTATAAAATTCATATTCTATAACAAACAAATATTTATCTTCTTTGTAATTTTTGCCCTCGGTTTTTATGTATTCTAAAAGCTCTTTGCTTTTATTTTGTTTAAAATTGAAATATAGCTCTTCAAGTTCTTCGCAATAAACCCATTTGTCGTTATAAAATCCATCGCTGTCAGAATAATTTTCAGGAGTTGTCAAAGCATATTCGAGTTCTTCATAGTTTACATCTTCATAAACACGAGCTTTTTTAATAGCTTTTTGGGTTTCTTTCATTGTTGTAGAAACAGGAATATGAATTTCATTTCCTTTCGCATCGTAGCAAAAAATCACATAAGTATCAATATTACTATAAAAATGTTCAGCACCACGATAAAAAGTTTTAAATAGCTTTTCATTATCAAAAGTCTTAAGTTCATTTATAGCAGTTTCAAATATATGAATGTTTATAGGATTGCTTGATATTGATAAAGATTCAAAGTTAAAATTTTCTAGAATTTTAATAGAATCAATATTTTCAGGAATAGTTGTTAGTTTCTTTAAATAATCATCATTGATTTTTATATTTGCAGAAAGTTCTTTAAATTCCTTTCTTGTGAAAGAAACAACGCGATATTTTATTTTGTTTCCTTCTTTAAAACCAATTTTCAAAGTGTGAAAACCACTAGCAGTATCTGGCTTGCAATAATTATATTTAGTGCAAATTAAAGATATTGTTTCTTTATCTGTTATAAAAGTGTTTTCAAAAAAATCATCATAATTTGTTTCTTTAAATCTTTCGTCATAAATGTCATAAGCGGGTGCTACACTAACGCTTTCAACTGTGTCTTTTGTTGGGGTGTAGTTAATTATAACTCGGTTTGAAGCATATAATCCGCCAATAAGTAAAACATTAAGTAAAACAACCCAACCAAGTTGTAAAATTATTTTAAGTGGCTTTTTATATTTACCCTGCGAGAAAAGTTCGATAAGAAAATAAGCAACAATCGCAATGAAATAGAAAACTAAAACTGGAATTATCATCATCAAATCATCTTGAATAGTAGCTTCTTGTGTTAACATTAAATATTCAATAATAATTGAAGGTAAACAAAATAGCAAACAAAAAGCAATTCTCATTGGTGCTTTTATTCTTTTAGAAGTACCTGCAACACGAGCGTCTTCTGATTTTCTTTTAGCAAAAAGTTTAATCGCAACAAAGTAATAAATAGCCGCTAAAATAATAGAATAAATAACTGATTTATATTCCATATAACTTTCAAACATGGCGCCTGTTAAAACGTTGTAAGAGTTGCCAAGTGGCATATCAAAACTCGAAAGATTTACAACAGGAGTGCTTAATTTAATTGTGTACAAAAGCGCGGTAATAAAAATTCTTGGGTAGAAAACAATCATTGTTGAAGCAACCAAAGCAGGGAAGAATCTGCCTGAAACTGAACAACCAATTGTAATTGCACTTTGAATAAGCAAACAACCTGCAACAATGTTAAGAAAGTTTGGTAAAATGCTTGAAAAATCAAGAATATTAAGTATAAATCCATTTGCAATAATTGAAAACAATCCGCAAACTGCAACAATTGAAAGAGTCATAACAAGAGCAGAAAGAGAGAAAGTAAAAAACAAAGTTTCTCTTTTTACGCTTAATGAGTGATAAAAGTCACTCGCATTTCTTTTGAATAAGAATTTGAATAAAAGAAAAGTGAAAATCGGAGTGAAAACATAAATTGCAGTTACTCCACAACTTATACTATTAAAAAACAAAACCCCGTTTTTGACTTCGCCTGATGCAGTCATATTAAATAAATTATCTAAAAAATCTTCTTTGTTTATATAAGAAATATATTTAATAATACAAGCAAAAATAAAAGATAAAACATTTCCAATAATAGAAATTAAAAAGCATATAAGTCCTGCAGTTTTTAATTGATGAAGTCCTTCAAAAAATAAATTTTTATCAATCAATTTAGTTTTCATTTTATTTTACCTCGCTTTCTGCGGTCATATCCTCTAAAATTTCAGAGAAATCATAACCGAATTCTTTCATTTTTTCGGTAAACACTTCTTCTAATGTTAGTGGCAAAATATCAAAAAGAACTGGCTTTTTGTTTTCAATAAACGCCTTTGTTTCTTCCATTTCGCCTTTTATAATAATGTTAGAAACAGTGCCTTGTTTGCTAAATTGTGAAACATTAAGCCCATCAAAAAGTGATTTGTCATAATCATAGTCAAAAGCAACCTGAACTTTGTAAACAGATGTTTTAAGTTCTGAAATATTGTTTTCGAGCAATACTTTGCCGTTATGTAACAAAACAAGAGAATCGCAAATATCTTCTAATTCTCGAAGAGAGTGAGAAGCAAGAACAGTAGTCATATTTCTTGCTGCAACATCATCATAAATTAAACTTTTAACAAATGAACGCATAACAGGGTCAAGGCCATCAAAAGTTTCATCAAAGAAAATATATCTTGGTTTTGCTGAAAGTGCCAAGATAATAGCCGCTTGGCGTTTCATACCTTTAGAAAAAGAGTTGATAGGGCGTTTTAATGGCAATTTGAAATAATCCATCAACATATTAAAACGTTCATCATCAAAATTTTCATAAGCGCGTCTATAAAGCTCCGCCATTCTTTTAATGTTTGCGCCAGATAAGAAATATAATTCATCAGGCACAAAAACAACATCTTTTTTAATAATAGGGTTTTCGTATATATCCATATCATCAATAAGAACTTTACCACAGTCTGCTCTGTAAACACCGCAAAGCGTTCTTATAATAGTAGATTTTCCTGCGCCGTTAGAACCAACCATTCCATAAATACAACCATCAGGAATAGTGCAACTAACATTGTCAAGCGCAATAGAATCTTCAAATTTTTTAGTTAAGTTTTCAATCTTAATCATTATTTTTACCTCCATTAGAATAAATCTCATCAATAACTGCTTTTAGTTTTTTATTGCTAACACCTGAAATTTTTAATTTTTCAATCAATTTAGTAAATTCATCTAAATCAATTTCGGCTTGTTTCAAAATAGCGTTTTTAGCAGTTCCCATAACAAAACAACCCTTGCCACCAACAGAATAGAGAACACCTGCGTTAACTAAATCAGTATAAGCGCGTTGAATTGTGTTAGGGTTAACACTTAAAGTTACCGATAAAATACGAACAGAAGGCATCTTGTCATTTTCTTGTAAAACACCTGAAGAAATCAGTAACATAGTCTGCTCTTTAATCTGCTCATAAATCGGCTTTCTTGAGCTATGGTCAATCTGAAACATATAAAACCTCCTTTGTGTATTAACTGTACTAATTCGATTCATACAGTTATGATATCACTATTATAAAAAATTGTCAATAATTTTTTCAAAAAATATTATAAAACACTTGATTTTTCAGCGGTTTTGTGGTAATATACATACAGAAAGTATATTTGTAGTAAAGGAAGAGTGACCTGTCGGGTCGCTCTTTCAGTTTTATTACAAAAGTTTTTAAAGGAGTGAATTATTTGGCAGGCGAGAAAAAAAGCGTAGCAGAAAGAGTTTTTGAAATTGTTTCTCCAATAGCAAAAGAGCAAAATCTCGATATTTGGGATATTAAGTATCTCAAAGAAGGCGCATCTTATTTTCTTAGAATTTTTATTGATAAGCCAGAGGGTATTACAATTGATGATTGCGAAAATTTCTCAAGAGCAATTGATGAGCCGTTAGACTTGGCAGACCCAATAAATGAAGCTTACTTTTTAGAGGTTTCTTCACCAGGGCTTAACAGAGAGTTATCAAAAGATGAACATTTTGAAGCGTTTGTAGGTGAAGAGATTATTGTTAAGCTTTACAAGGCAATTGATAAGAAAAAAGAACTTATCGGCAAGTTATTAAATTATGAAAATGGTGAGATTACCATAGAATATAATGGTGAGTCTCTCAAAATAAATAAAAAAGAAATATCAAAAGTAAATCTAAACGATTTTGAATTTTAATTAAAGGTGGTTTTTATGAAAAACAAAGAATTTTTTGAAGCATTAAGATTGATGGAACAAGAAAAGGGTATTCCTGCTGAATTTTTAGCAGAGAAAATCGCAAACGCTATCGTGGTAGCAGAAAGAAGAGACTATGAAGGTCTTGATATCGTTCATTGCGATATTGATACAGAAAAAGAAAAAATTGATGTTTATGTTGTAAAAGAAGTTGTTGAAGAAATTGATCCTGAAAGAGCAGGCGAACAAATTCTTTTAGAAGAAGCGTTAACTCATTCAAAAAGAGCTTCAGTTGGCAATTCAGTTAAGATTAAACTTAATCCTAAAAACTTTGGTAGAATTGTTGCTCAAACTGCAAAACATGTAATCCGTCAAGGTATTCGTGAAGCAGAGCACGGAATGGTTTTACAAGAGTTTCAATCAAAGCATAGCGAGATTGTTTCAGCAACAGTTACATCTATTGACCCGGTAACAGAAAATGTTACTTTGCAAATTGGTAAATCAGATGCAATCTTGCCAAGAGGTGAACAAGTTCCAACAGAGCATCTTAAAGAAGGCCAAATCATCAAGGTTTATATCGTTGATGTTAGAGAAACTGAAAAAGGCCCTAAAATTATGATTTCAAGAACACACCCTGGATTTGTAAAACGTCTTTTCGAAATGGAAGTACCTGAAATTTTTGATGGTATTGTTGAGATTAAAGCAGTATCTAGAGAAGCAGGTATGAGAACAAAAATGGCAGTTTTCTCAAAAGATGAGAATGTTGATCCAATCGGTGCTTGTATAGGCCCTAAAGGTCAAAGAGTTTCAACTATAGTTGAAGAACTTGGCGGTGAAAAAATTGATATTGTTAAATATTCAGAAGATATTACTGCGTTTGTTTCAGAAGCACTTTCTCCTGCAAGTGTAGTATCAGTAGAAATTGTAGATGAAGGCGCAAAATCATGTAGAGCATCTGTGCCAGACCATCAGTTATCACTTGCAATTGGTAACAAAGGTCAAAATGCTCGTCTTGCAGCAAAACTTACAGGTTGGAAGATTGATATTCGTCCTGAAAGTGGTTACTACGGCGAATAAATTAAAAAAAGAAACGGTGAAATAAAATGCAAAAACCAAAGAAAATACCAATGCGTATGTGTGTTGGCTGTGGCGAACATAAACCCAAAAAAGAGTTAGTTCGTGTTGTTAAAAATAAAGAAGAAGAGATTTTTCTTGATTTAACAGGCAAAGCAGCAGGCAGAGGCGCTTATGTTTGCAAAAATGTAAAGTGTTTAAAACTCTGTAAAGATAAGAAAAAATTGAACAATGCTTTTTCTTGTCAAATTCCTGATGAAGTTTATGATTCATTAATAGGAGAATTAGGCAATGAATAATGATAAGTTTTTATCACTTTTAGGAATGGCACGCAAGGCAAATAGAGTGTCGCTTGGATATGATAAATCGCTTGAAGCGGTGCATAGTGGTAAATCGTTTGCTGTTTTTGTAGCAAGTGATATATCAGAAAAAACAAAGCGTGGCCTTGTCTTTGCAAGTGAGGAAACAGGCGTTCAAATCATAAGTGTTGAATATAGTATTTTTGATTTTACAAATGCGCTAGGCACAAAAACAGGCATTGTTAGTATAAATGATAATGGCTTTGCAAAAAAATTAGTTTCACTTTTATAATTCGGTAAAACGATTAAACATAAATACTTTATTTTATTAAAGGATGATGAATTGATGTTAGTTAAATACAAAGTAAATGAGGTAGCGAAAGATTTTGCTCAAGATACAAAAGCTTTAATTGAAGTTTTGAAAGAAAAATTCCCTGAAAGAGCTTTCAAAAATACAACAACTTTAGAAGAGGTTGAACTTAACTATGTTTTTGATTATTTAACACAAAAACATAGTGTTAAATCTTTTGATGAATATTTCGCGTTAGGTGAAAAAGCTCAAGAAAAACGTAGAGCAGAAAAAGATGAGAAAAAACAAGCTCGTCTTAAAGAGCAAGAACTTTTAGCGGCTCAATTAAAAGCAGCAATGGCTGCTCAAAAAGAAGGTAAAGATCCAGAAGCAGCTGCAAAAGCAATTAAAGAAAAAGCAGAAGAAAAACCGGTTGCTAAAAAACCGGCTCCTGTTAAAACTAAAGAGCCAAAAGCAAAGGTAGAAGTTAAAGAAGAGCCAAAGGCAAAGGTTGAAACTAAAAAGGTTGAAGTTAAAGAAGAACCAAAGGCAAAGGTTGAAACTAAAACCCCTAAAGTTAAAGAAGAGCCGGTTGCAGAAGTTAAAAAGCAGGATAAGAAAAAAGCCCCTGCAAAACCAAGAACAGAAGGCAGAATTCGTGATAAGGGCGATAATAAAAATATCGAAATTCATACAGTTGAAAGTTATAAAATTGATACAAGAGCATCTGATTTTGATGCTGAAAAATATAACGAAAAGTATGATGAGATTTCTCCTGCGCATAAGTATGGTGATAACTTCCAGAAAAAGCAGAAAATCAAACAAAAATCAAAACAATATAACAAAGCAAAAGGTAAAAAGCAAGAAACTGAAGCTGATAGACTTCGTAAGCTTCAACTTGAAAAAATCAAAGCAAAACCAATTGAAATTACAATTGGCGATGAAATTACCGTTGGCGAGCTTGCTTCTCGTATGAAAAAGACTGCTGCAGAAGTTGTTAAACAACTTATGATTCTTGGTATAATGGCAGGCGCATCTGAAACAATAGATTATGATACAGCTGCTATCGTTGCAACAGAAATGGGCGCAAAGGTAACAAAAGAAGTTGTTGTAACTATTGAAGAAAGAATTATGGATATCCAAGAAGATAAAGAAGAAGATTTAAAACCTCGTGACCCAGTTGTAGTTGTAATGGGCCACATTGACCATGGTAAAACTTCTATTCTTGATAGAATTCGTTCTGCTTCTGTAACAGCAACTGAAGCAGGCGGCATCACTCAACATATCGGTGCTTATCAAGTAACAGTTGATGGCGGAAATAACATCACATTTCTTGATACTCCTGGTCACGCAGCGTTTACAGCAATGCGTCAGCGTGGTGCAAATGTAACAGATATTGCAATCTTGGTTGTTGCTGCAGATGATGGTATTATGCCTCAAACAATTGAAGCTATTAATCATGCAAAAGCAGCAGGCGTTGAAATTATTGTTGCTATCAACAAAATGGATAAACCAGGCGCTACAACCGATAATATTATGCAACAGTTAACAGAGCATGAATTAGTACCTGAAGAATGGGGCGGTAATGTTATCGTTGTTCCTGTTTCTGCTCATACAGGTATGAATATTGATAAACTTCTTGAAAATGTATTGCTTGTTGCAGAAATGCAAGAATTAAAAGCAAATCCTGATAGAATGGCAAAAGGTGCCGTTATCGAAGCAAAACTTGATAAAGGTAGAGGCCCTGTTGCTACAATTCTCGTACAAAATGGTACATTAAAAGTTGGCGATATCATCGTTGCAGGTAAAACTGTTGGTCGTGTTCGTGTAATGCTTAACGATAAAGGCGAACGTGTAAAAGTAGCAGGTCCATCAGTTCCAGTTGAAATCACAGGTCTTGATGAAGTTCCATCAGCAGGTGATACTTTTGACTGTGTATCAGATGAGCGTCTCGCAAGAGAACTTGTTGAACAAAGAAAAACACAGTTTAAAGAAGAAGAGTTTAATAAATATCAAAAAGTTACTCTTGATAATTTGTTTGATCAATTACAACAAGGTGATATGAAAGATCTTAACATCATTGTTAAAGCCGATGTTCAAGGTTCTGTTGAGGCAGTTCGTCAATCACTTGAAAAATTATCAAATGAAGAAGTAAGAGTAAAAGTAATTCATGGTGCAGTAGGTGCAGTTTCAGAGTCTGATGTTATGCTCGCAGGCGCTTCAAACGCAATTATTGTCGGCTTTAATGTTCGTCCAGACCCAGTTGCTAAAAATTTAGCTGAAAAAGATGGCGTTGATATGCGTCTTTATAGAATTATTTATGATGCTATCGAAGAAATCGAAGCAGCTATAAAAGGTATGCTTGCACCTAAATTTAGAGAAGTTCAACTTGGCCGCGCAGAAGTTAGAGAAGTTTATAAAATTTCATCTGTTGGTACAGTTGCAGGTTGTTATATTCTTGAAGGTAAGGTTACAAGAAACGCTCAAATTCGTGTAGTTCGCGATGGTATTGTTTTAGCAGAAGATGAAATTGACTCATTGAGAAGATTTAAAGATGATGTTAAAGAAGTTGCAACAAACTATGAATGTGGTATCGGTCTTGAGAAATTTACTGATATCAAAGAGGGCGACATTTTTGAAGCATTTGTAATCGAAGAATACAGAGATTAATTTTAAGGAGCGAAAATAAATGGGCTCACATAGATTAGGCAGAATAGAAGAAGATATAAAAAGATGCCTTAGTGAAATTATAAGGGATTTAAAAGACCCAAGAATTTCAAAACTTTTATCAATTATTAGGGTAGAAGTTTCAGGTGATTTATCTTATGCAAAAGTATTTGTAAGCGCAATTGAGGGCTATGAAAAAACAGTTGAATCTGTAAAAGGTCTCAAAAGTGCAGAAGGTTATATAAAACGCGAGTTAAATGCAAAAATCAAATTAAGAAAAATACCTGCTCTTAATTTTGTTGCAGATAACTCAATTGAGCATGGCGCTCATATAGCAAAAATTATAGAGGATTTTTAAAATGTTTATTGATTTAAAAACCGCAATTAAGCGTTTGAATGAAAAAGATAATATTGTTATTTTATTGCATCAGTTTCCTGATGGCGATACGATTGGTTGCGGTTATTCTCTGTATTTTGCGTTGAAAAAATTAGGAAAAACCGTAAGAGTAGAATGTTGTGACAAAATCGGTGATAGATATTCTTATATCACTAAAAATGCCACGTTTATTGATTTTGAGCCAGAGTTTGTTGTAGCAGTTGATGTTGCTGATATAAAACTTTTGGGCTCAAAGTCAGATGAATATAAGCAAATTGATTTGTGTATTGACCATCATGGTTCAAATTGTGGCTATGCAACTGAAACATATGTTGATTCGTCAGCGGCAGCAGCTTGTGAAATAATCTATGAGGTAGTAAAAGCGCTTAATGATAATATTGACGAAAACTGCGCAAACGCTTTGTACACAGGAATTTCAACTGATACAGGTTGTTTTAAATTTACTAATACAACTGCAAAAACTCATAGAATTGCGGCTGATTTAATGGATAAAGGCGCAGATTTTGGCGAGATAAATAGAATTATGTTTGAAACTAATTCAAAGGCACGAATTGAAGTTGAAACAAGTGCGCTTAATTCTCTTAAATATGCTTGTGATGGCAAAGTTGCTATTATGACTATATCAAAAGAAATGCGTAAAACTTCAGGCGCAAAAGATAGTGAGCTTGAAGGCATAACAAGTTTGCCTCGCACAATTGAAGGCGTTGTTTTAGGGCTTACAATTCGTGAGCGCGATAATGTTAATATCTGCAAAGTTTCTGCAAGAAGCCATGCGCCGATTGATGCATCAGAATTCTGTGCTCATTTTGGTGGTGGGGGACATGCCCGTGCAGGTGGATGCGAGATTGAATTGCCTGTAGAAAAAACATTTGAAAAGCTAGTTGAAATCGCAGAAAAAATGCTTAAAGAAGCAGGGTTGTATTAAAATGAATGGATTTGTTTTAATTAATAAACCATCAGGTATTACGTCTTTTAAAGTAACCGGTTCGGTAAAAAGAAAATCAGGTGAAAAGCGTTGTGGACATGCAGGTACTTTAGATCCGTTAGCAACAGGCGTTTTACCTGT
>JAZRPX010000150.1:0-21981 GCA_045649445.1 Acutalibacteraceae bacterium
GCTATAAACAAAAGAGATTATTACACCTGCAAAAATACTTATAAATATAGAATTAAAATCTAAAAAGGAATTTATTATCATTATTTAAAAATCCTTTTAATTATAGAATTAGAATTGTTTGATTCATTATAAATTAGACCATAAATACTTCCTGTTATTATGAGATTTCCTGTATCGATATCCATTTTTAAAATATGAAGATTGTCTCCTTTGATTGTCATTTGTCCCATTTGCGTTTCTAAAACAACGATTTTATCGTCAAAATTTTCAGTCTTTTTAACACCACTTATGCTAATTTTTTCTCTGTTTTCCATGATTACATTGTGAATCTCTTTGTGCGTTGAATTTTTTTCGTTCATATAATCCACCTTACAATAATATTGTAATTATATTTATGAATATTTTGACAAAAATATAACAAGCACCACCAAAGAAGGTAGTGCTTGTTGATTTTTTAAATTATTTTAAACGTTCTTTAAGAGCTTCAAATTCTTCAACAATTTCTTTTGGAAGTTTATCACCAAATTGTTCGTAGAATTTAGCAATGTTTTGAGTTTCTTCTGTCCAAACGTCCTTATCAATTGTAAGAAGTTCTTTGATAGTATCTTTTGTAATATCAAGACCTTCAATGTCAATATCGTCAACTTCTGGTACATAACCGATTGGTGTTTCAACAGCATCAACTTTGCCTTCACATCTAGCAAGAATCCAGTTAAGAACACGCATATTGTCACCAAAACCTGGCCAAATGAAGTTGCCTTCATCATCTGTTCTAAACCAGTTAACATTAAAGATTTTTGGAGCTTTATCTCCAAGTTTTTTACCCATGCTGAGCCAGTGAGCAAAATAATCAGCCATATGATAACCGCAGAATGGTTTCATAGCCATTGGGTCATTTCTAACTACACCAACAGCGCCTGTAGCTGCAGCAGTTGTTTCTGAAGCCATAATTGAACCAACAAATACACCGTTTTGCCAGTCTTTTGATTGATATACGAGTGGAGCAGCTTTTGCTCTACGTCCACCGAATACAATTGCAGAAATTGGCACACCTTTAACTGACTCGAATTCAGAAGAAATACAAGGACAGTTTTTAGCAGGAGCAGTAAATCTTGAGTTTGGATGAGCACCGCTTGTTCCAACTTTATCTGATTTATCGTATTTAGTGTAATCCCATTTTTCGCCTTTCCAGTTATCTGCATTTTTAGGAGGATTTTTATCAAGACCTTCCCACCAAACTGTGTTGTCATCAAGATTATGGGCAACGTTTGTGAAGATTGTTCCTTCACGAGTAGAAGCTAATGCATTTGGATTTGAATGTTCGTTTGTACCAGGTGCAACACCAAAGAAACCATTTTCAGGGTTAACTGCCCAAAGACGACCGTCTTCACCGATACGCATCCAAGCGATGTCGTCACCAACACACCAAACTTTATAACCTAAATCACGGAATTTTTTAGGTGGAATAAGCATAGCAAGGTTAGTTTTACCACAAGCAGAAGGGAATGCAGCTGCAATATATTTAATTTCGCCTTGTGGATTTTCAAGACCGAGAATAAGCATATGCTCAGCCATCCAACCTTCGTTTTTACCAAGGAAAGAAGCAATTCTAAGAGCGAAACATTTTTTACCTAAAAGAACGTTTCCGCCGTAACCTGAGTTTACAGAAATGATGTAGTTATCTTCAGGGAAGTGGCAAATATATCTCTTTTCTTGATCAATATCACATTTACAGTGTAAACCTTTAATCCAATCTTCGCTATCTCCTAAAGCTTCAAGAACTTTAGTACCAACTCTTGTCATAATTACCATGTTGAGTACAACATAGATTGAGTCAGTTAACTCAATACCGATTTTTGAAAATTCTGAACCAACAGGACCCATTGAATATGGAATAACATACATTGTTCTGCCAGCATATGATCCTTTAGCAATATCAAAAAGCATTTTGTAAGCTTCTTGAGGATCCATCCAATTGTTTGTAGGACCAGCATTTTCTTTAGTTTTAGCGCAGATAAATGTTCTGTCTTCAACACGAGCAACGTCATTTACTGCAGTTCTGTGGAGATAACAACCAGGAAGTAAATCTTGGTTTAATTTAATCATCTCTCCAGTTTTGCAAGCTTCAGCGCGAAGAGCATCAATTTGTTCTTGACTACCGTCAATGAGAACAACGTTGTCAGGATTTACAAGAGTTTTCATCTCTTCAATCCAAGCGTTTACTGATTTGTTTTTAATCATGTTTTTATCCTCCAAAATGAATAAAATACTTTTCTTAAGATGTTAGTAATTACCAAGTGTCCCCATGATAATCACATTAATTAGATTATACTATATTATTCTGTAAAATACAAGTCGATTTGTTAAAAAAATGACGATTTTTAATATTTCTAATTATTTGTTAAAAAACAAGTTATTTATATAATGTTTTTTAGCTATTTTAATGTATCAATACTCATTGTTGCGAATGCATTTAAGTTTTTGTCAGCAATATTTCCGGATTTGTATTCATAGTAACCTTGAGCAGCAACCATAGCAGCATTATCTCCACATAAATTTAAGTCTGGTGTAAAGAACTCTACTTTTTGTTTTTCGCAAAACTCTTTCATTCTGCTTCTTATTTCAGAATTTGCAGAAACACCACCTGCAAGTACAAACTTATTTGGTTTAACCTGTTGAAAGGCATATGATATTTTTTCGATTAATATATCCGTAACTGTTTTTCTGATCGAAGCGCACATATCTTCAATGTTTACATCAATGTTTTTTTGCTTTGAATTATTTATTGTGTTTAATACAGCAGTTTTAAGTCCTGAAAAGCTAAAATCAAGAGGATTGCCATCTACTTTTGGCTTTGGTAATTTATATGCATTAGGATTTCCGTTGTTTGCAACTTTATCAAGATGAACTCCGCCAGGGTAAGGCAATCCTAAAGCTCTTGCTGTTTTATCAAAACATTCGCCTGCAGCGTCATCACGAGTTTTGCCAATAACTTCGTATTCAGTATAATCTTTAACATTAATGATATGTGAATGGCCACCTGAAATTACTAACGCTAAAAACGGTGGTTTTAAATCAGGGTAGGTAACATAGTTTGCAGCAATGTGAGAACGAAGGTGGTGAACGGGAATTAATGGTTTGTTAGTAGCAAGTGCTAATCCTTTTGCAAAATTAACGCCAACTAATAGTGAACCGATAAGACCCGGTGCATAAGTGACTGCAATTGCATCTATATCATCTATTGTTAATTTTGCTCTTTTTAATGCCTCTTTATACAAATTTGAAATAGCATCTATATGCATTCTTGAGGCGATTTCTGGCACAACACCACCAAAAACTATGTGGTCATCAACTTGTGATGCTACAAGTGATATTAAAACTTTTCTCTCTTTTAAGATAGCAATCGCAGTGTCATCGCAAGAGGATTCAATACTTAAAATTATCATTTATTTTTCTCCAAAAAATTTGTCATAATTATTGCATTTTCAATAGGTTCATTGTAATAATTTTTTCTTATTGTTACTTTTTCAAAACCATTTTTTTCGTAAAGCGAAATAGCAGGCAAGTTACTTTCTCTAACTTCTAAAGTAACGAATTCACAGTTTTTACTTTCACAAATGCTGATTAATTGATTAACGATTGTTTTGGCTATTCCTTGTTTTCTAAAATCGTCTAATACAGCAATGTTGTTAATATAAGCTTCGCCTGAAACAATAAAAACACTGCCATAAGCTACAACTTTATCATCAACAACAAATCCTAAAAACACATATTTTTCATTAGTTATAGAATCAAGTAAATTTGCTTTAGACATTGGATGAGAAAAACAACTGTTTTCTATAAAAACTAAATCATCAATATGTTCTTTATTTAGAGTTATTATCATAAAATTCTCCAATAGTAAATTCTATATTTTTTTCTATTTGTTTAGCACATTCTTTATAAACATCAAGTGAACATCCAAAAGGGTCTGATATTTCTTCGTTAAATGTGATTATTTTCTCGTTATCAATGCCCAACATTAAAAGCATTTGTTTATGAGAAAATGTCATTGGCACAATATAATCAAACTCATTTGCTAACTCATTTGTAAATTGAATAGAAGTGTGTGAGGATATGTCAATATCAAAATCTTTTAACGCTTCAATGGAATTTTGGGATGCACAGTCAAATTCATTTACATAAAGACCTGCGCTTGAAAATTCAAAGTTAGGGTAGAGTTTTTTAGCAATACCTTCAGCCATAGGACTTCTACATGTGTTACCAGTGCAAACAAATAATATTTTCATAAAAACTCCTTATTTTGTTTCAAACCAAGTTTTTGCATATTTTACATCAACTATCATTGGCACCTTGAAATCGACTGCATTTTCCATCTCTTCTTTGAGAATTTTAGCCACTTCTTCTGCAAATTCTTCTTTGGCTTCAATGATCAATTCGTCATGAACTTGCATAATTAGTTTTGCATCAAGCTTCTCTTTTGTTAAACGAGAATTCACTTTGTTCATAGCAATTTTAATTATATCAGCAGCAGTGCCTTGAATAGGCATGTTTTTAGCAACCCTCTCGCCAAATGAACGAGTATTAAAGTTAGAGGCTGTAAGTTCAGGTAAATATCTTCTTCTACCAAACACAGTAGAAACAAAACCATCTGCTTTTGCTTTTTCAACAACATCGTTAAGATATTTATTAACACCACTATAAGTTGCAAGATAATTTTCAATATATTGCTTCGCTTTTGCAACGCTTACATGAATATCTTTTGAAAGTGAGAAGGCACCAATGCCATAAACAATACCAAAGTTAACCGCTTTTGCTCTTGAACGAATATCAGGTGTCATTAATTCAAGCGGAACATTAAACACTTGTGACGCTGTTAATGCGTGAATATCATCGTCTTTTAAAAATGCTTGAATCATCTTCTCGTCATCTGCAATTGAAGCTAAAACGCGTAATTCAATTTGTGAGTAATCGGCATCAACTAGAACATACCCATCTTTTGCTTTGAAGAATTTTCGCATTTCGCGACCAAGCTCAGTTCTAACAGGAATGTTTTGTAAATTTGGCTCAGATGAACTTATTCTGCCTGTTCTTGTTTCAACCTGGTTGAGAGTAGAATGGATTCTATTATCTTTTTCTACGCATTTTAAAAGGCCGTCACAATAAGTTGACTTAAGTTTTGCAACAGAACGATATTCAAGTAAATATTCAACCGCTTCTGATTCATATCTTAATCCTTCTAAAACCTCAGCATTTGTTGAATATCCTGTTTTAGTTTTCTTTGAACAAGGGAGACCTAATTTTTCAAAAAGCGCAACGCCTAATTGTTTAGGTGAATTAAGATTAAATTCGTAACCGATTATATCAAATATTTGCTTTTCAAGAAATAATTCTCTTTCATATAATTTTTGAGCGAATTCAGATATGCCTTCAACATCTATCTCAAAGCCCTCTTTTTCCATTAGAAACAAGGTGTAAGAAAGTGGAATTTCTATATCATATAATAATTTTTCTTGTTTGTTTTCAACTATTTCTTTCGAAAATGTGTTAAATAACTTTTCAATAACATCTAGTTTTTTCAAAACCTCTGAATATTCGTTGTTATAATCCGCTGTATTATATTCAATCATAAATCTTTCTAGAGATAAATCGTTTCTATCAGGATTTAACAAATAAGCTGCTAACATAGTATCAAATTTAACATCGCAGTATCCATTTGTTTTATGAAAAAGTTCCTTACAGTTATGAGTAATTATTCCTTTAACATTTGATAAATCGCAATTATCTGTAATTAAAAATTTATCATTGTTTTTAGCAAAAATTTTCCCGTTAGAATATATAACAATAGCGTTATCAGGAACAAAAGGAGCAGAAATTACATCAACTTCTAATGTTTCAGCAACATTGTTTTCATTTAAAACTTCTGCATCTAATGCTAGTTTTTCAAGAAGTTTAAACATTTCTAAATCGATCAATTGTTCTTTTAGTTTATCAAGATTTTTATCTATACTTGTTGGAATTTCAATTGGAACTTCGCAGTTAATTGTGCCTAATGTTTTACTTAAAAATGCTTTTTCTTTATCATTTATAAGTTTGTTTTTAAGATTTTCTCTAATATCTTTATTTTCAATATCATTGTATAAGTTTTCAATTGAATCGTATTTTTTAATCAAATCTCCTGCAGTTTTTGGTCCAACGCCTTGAACACCAGGTATGTTATCAGAACTATCACCTTGAAGAGCTTTAATTTCAATCATTTGTTTTGGAGAAACACCGTATTCTTCATTGATTTTATCAATGTCATAAATTCTTACTTCAGGGGCACCTGCTTTAGTTGCAGCAAGATGAACAGTAACATTATCTGAAACTAATTGCAAAGAATCTCTATCACCAGTAGCAATCACACAAATATCACCATTATCATTACACTTTTTTGCAATTGTTCCAAGGATATCATCAGCTTCATAGCCCTCTTTTTCAAGCACAATACATCCGAAATTTTTAAGAATTTCTTTCATAATAGGAATTTGCATAGCAAGTTCATCTGGCATTGGTTTTCTGCCTGCTTTATATTCGTCGTAAATTTTATGCCTAAAAGTAGGTGCTTTAAGATCAAATGCTGCAATAATTAAATCAGGTGAGTTAGTATCAATTAGTTTTAAAAGTATGTTCATAAAGCCGAAAATAGCATTTGTGAATACACCATTTTTATTTGATAAAACTCTTATTCCATAAAAAGCTCTGTTTATAATTGAGTTACCATCTAAAGCTAAAATTTTCATTTTATTCCTCCAAAGTTTAATTATTATTATTTTATCATATTTTAATTAAATCTTCAAGAAAATTATATAAAAAAGGTGCTACTTTTGTAGCACCTTTTAAAATTAATATTGAACTTTTTTGCCTTTGCCTTTAATTTTATTTGTGTATTTAGCAACTTTTTTATTTTTTTGTTTTTCTTCATTTGATTTGTTGTTGATTTTCTCATCACGTTCGCACCAGAACACATATAAAGGACCAGCAATGAAGAGGGAAGAGAAAGTACCACAAATAGTACCAACAGACATAGGAATTGCAAATGAAAGAATAGAATCTAAATTATAAATAAGAGCTATAACAGTAACTGACATAATAGCACAGAATGTTGTGATAGAAGTTACACAAGTACGTTTGAATGATTGTGCAATAGAGAGATTTGTTAATTCTCTAATTGACATTTTATTTCCATAAATACCTGCGTTTTCACGGATTCTGTCATAAATAACGATTGTGTCATTAAGAGAATAACCTAAAATAGTAAGGAATACAGCGATAAAGTTTGTATCGATTGTAATACCGAAAATTACATTGAAGAAGTATACAAATAAAACATCGTGGATCAAAGCAGCAAGAGCTGTGATACCAGCTTTAAAACCACCAACTTTTCTAAATCTGTAACCTACATAGATGATTACAAGAACACTCGCAAGGATAACTGCAAAAATTGCTTTTCCGAAGAATGAAGCACCAAATGTTTCACTTACAGAGTTCACACCAGTTTGCTTGATATTGTTTTTATTGAAATCTTCTTGTAAGCCGGTTGTGATTTGTTCAATTTGTGTTGTTGTTAACGCAATGTTACCAATGGCGTTAATTTTTATTGATTCTTCACCAGATGATAAAGCAGTACTTGTTTTAACTTCAACTTTAACATCTTTAAATGTGTTTTCAACTTTGTTAACTAATTTTAAAGTATTAGATGAGTAATTTTTATTTAATACACCGGTTATGTCTTTGATTTCTTTTTCGCTCAAAAATTTATTGCTAATAGCTGAAATTTCGATAAATGAAGAGTCTTTATTAGAACCAATTTGAGTAGAGAAATTATAGTCTTTAAAATCATCTGAATTCAAAGTTGTAGCAACCGCTGATTCATCAAGAGAACCGTTATAAGTATAATTTAAAACAGTTTCATTACTAACTTCATTTAATGATTTTTCCGCTGAAGTTTTAACTTTGTCAAAATCTAGCTTATCAGTGTAAGAATAGGTGATAGAAGTACCACCTCTAAAGTCAATTGAAAGGTCAGCTCCAACAAATATATTGAAGAAAATACCTGTTATTATTACTACAATCGGGATAATGATTGCAAATTTAAAACTCTTAGTTATATTAAGCATTTTTTGCATTTTTCTTACCTCCGAACAACCATGGCTTTCTCAAACATTTGAAAGAAGAAAGACTTTGAATCATAACTTTTGAAAGGAATACGCCGATTACAACATTAAATACAGCACCAATCAAAAGAGTATAACCAAATGAGTATATTGAACCTGTAATTGATGAGCCAAACATAAACATAACGCTATTTACGATTTTAGCAAGAAGTGTATCTGGAGGTCCAAATGCACCCATAAGAATAATTGAAACGATTACAACAGTTACGTTACCATCGATGATAGCACCAAAACCGCGTTTGAAACCTGTTTTGATAGAACCATCAATAGTTCTGCCTGAATTCAATTCATCTTTAACACGTTCTGCATTGATTACGTTAGCATCAACACCCATACCGATAGAAAGAATTACACCGGCAAGACCAGGTATTGTAAGAGTGAAACTATCAAAGAATGGTAAGAAACCTGAAATACAAGCAAAGATGCCTGCTATTTGACAAGTAATAGCAAATACAGCAACAATACCAGGCAATCTATAAAGTGCAATCATTAAAATAACGATGATAGCATAAGCGATAATACCTGCTAAAAGCATAACATCAAGTGATGATTGACCAAGAGTTGGAGCAATAATACTCAACTTTGAGTTATCAACTGATAATGCAAATGGTAAGGAACCAGCATTGATTGTATTAGCAAGTTCGTCAGCTTCATCAGCAGTAAAATCACCTTCGATTACAGCGTGGCCATCAGTGATAACACTGTTTACTGTTGGTGCAGAAATACAAGTATCATCAAGCCAAATTGCAATTGTTTTGTTAAGGTTGTTTCTTGTAGCAGTTTCAAAAGCAGCTTTACCATGAGGTGTGAGTTCGAGGGCTACCATGTTTTTGCCATCTTGAACTGAAAGAGAAGCATTAGCAATATCTTTTGCACCTTCAAGCACTTGAGTGCCTTTTGATGAAGAATCACCTTCATTAAATGTAAGAACAGCCATTTGGCCTAATTCTTCTACAGCTGCTGCAGGATCAAAATCCTTTTCATCATTTTGCCAAGGGAATCTAACGATAATTTGTTTGTTAGCATTATCTCTGTTGATTTCAGAATCAGTAATTTTCTGACCTGTTAAACGACGTTTGATAATTTCTTCAGCTTTTTCCATATCCGCATTTGTAATTTTATCAGCATCAATATCAGGTGTAAATACAGCTTCTACACCACCTTGAATATCAATACCCCAACGGATATCTTCTACACCTTTTACATAAACTATTTTGTTATCACCATAATATGTACTCATACCTGCGAAAACAAGGTATGTGAAAGCGATAATTAAAACAGCTACAATGAAAAAGGTTGATCTTCTTGATTTTTTCATTGAAAGTCCTCCTGTTTTTATAATCAAGTGTAATTATTTACTGAACTATTATAATATAAACGAAATAAAAAGTCAAATGTTTATAACGTTTTTTATAAAAGTTTTTCTATAGTTGCAAGTCTTGCGCAAATCGTGAATAATTTAACGGCTTTTTTGAGTTCTTCTAATGGTGGAAAACTTGGCGCAATTCTAATGTGCGAATCTTTAGGATCGTTGCCATAAGGATAAGCAGAACCTGCAGGTGTAGTAACTAAACCTGCTTCTTTACAAAGTTGAACAGTTCTTTTTGCACAGTTTTCAGGTGCATAAAAACTGATGAAATAACCACCGTTTGGATTTGTCCAACTACCTACGCCATAAGGTTTTAAGCTGTTCTCAAATTCGTTTAAAACTGCTTCAAATTTCGGTCTCATAATATCGGCGTGCTTTTTCATAATTACTTTTATGTTGTCAGTATCTTTTAAGAATCTAACATGTCGAAGTTGATTAACTTTATCAGGACCAATTGTTTGAAATTGCATTCTGTGTTTCATAAGTTCAATGTTATGATGAGAAGCACATAATGCGCTAACACCTGAACCAGGGTGAGTAATTTTAGATGTTGACATAAAGTGAATCATCATTTTTTCAGTTCCACGTTTAATGCATTCTTTATATAATGATAAAATTTCATCTTGCTTATCATCATATAAGTGATGAACTGCGTAAGCATTATCATACATAATTCTAAAATCGGGTGCAGCAGGTGAAAGTGATGCAAGTCTGATAATAGTTTCATCAGAATAAGAATAACCATCTGGATTTGAATATTTAGGAACGCACCAGATACCTTTTACCATAGGATCTTTAACTAATTCTTCAACTAAATCCATATCAGGGCCTGTTTTAGTCATAGGTACAGGGATGTTTTCAATTCCAAAATATTCGGTTATGGCAAAATGTCTATCATAACCAGGGCAAGGGCATAAAAATTTAACTTTGCCTTGTGCAAGCCATGGTTTTTCACCATCAAGACCGCGAGAAATTGCTTGGGCAATGATATCAAACATCATATGAAGTGATGAATTCTCGCCAATTATAACATCTTCAGCAGGACAATCAAAAAGATCTGCGAAGATTTTTTTCATTTCAGGAATACCATCAAGACCACCATAGTTTCTGCATTCTGTTCCGTCATCTGTATAAGCGTTACCCGCTGTGACTAAATCTAAAAGCTCATCAGAAACATCTAGCTGTTCTTTGCTTGGTTTACCTCTCGACATATCAAATTTAAGACCTAATGATTTAAAGTCTTCATATTGCTTTATTAGTTGCTCTCTTTCTAACAATAATTGTTCTTTTGTCATTTCAAAATAATTCAATTAAAATACACCTCGTAAAAAATACAATTTCTTTATATAATAATACAAATCACAATTATTTTCAACTAAAATATAAAAAAATCTTGATTTTTTTTAAAAATTGTTGACAAAGTATCGTTTGATATATATAATGTATGTATATTTTTTATAATTAAATGCGTTATACAGAACTGATTTGAAAATGTTTTTTTACAGAGAGGGTATGCTTGCTGAAAATACCTAAAAATATTTCAAAGTGCTAATCTGTTGCAGAATAATGAAAAGTTATTCCGTATTTTCGGCGTTAACGGATTTGAGTGGCACACTTTGTGCAATTCAGGTGGTACCGCGGCAGCTTGTCGTCCTGAGTTGTGATTTTAGTGTGTTTTTTATTTTGAATTTATTTTTTTAAGGAGATTTTATTAAATGCAGTGGACAGGGTTAAATGAATTAAGAGAAAAATATTTGAGCTTCTTTGAAACTAAAGGTCATCTTAGATTAAAAAGTTTTCCTTTAGTGCCAAAAGATGATAAGAGTCTTTTGCTTATTAATTCCGGTATGGCACCAATGAAAATGTATTTTACAGGTGAGGTTACTCCACCAAGTAAGAGAGTTACAACTTGTCAATAATGTATTAGAACACCTGATATTGAGCAAGTAGGTAGAACTGCTCGTCATGGTACTTATTTTGAAATGCTTGGCAACTTTTCATTTGGAGATTATTTTAAACACGAAGCTACTGCTTGGGCTTGGGAATTTTGTACTAAAGTATTAGAATTACCTGTTGATAAGCTTTGGGTTTCAATTTATCAAGATGATGATGAAGCATTTGATATTTGGACAAAAGAGGTTGGCGTTAGCCCTGACCATATCGTTAGAATGGGTAAAGAAGATAACTTCTGGGAGCATGGTTCAGGTCCTTGTGGCCCTTGTTCTGAAATTTATTTTGATAGAGGCGAAAAGTACGGCTGTGGTAGCCCTGATTGCAAAGTTGGTTGTGAATGCGATAGATTTGTTGAGTTTTGGAATAACGTATTTACTCAATTTGAAAACGATGGCAATGGAAACTATACTCCTCTTGAACATCCTAACATTGATACTGGTATGGGTCTTGAGCGTCTTGCTTGCATTATGCAAGATGTTGCTAACATTTTTGAAGTTGATACAGTTCAAAACATTATGAAGCATGTAAGTAAAATTGCTGGTGTAAATTATGGTGATAGCGAGAAAACTGATATTTCACTTCGTGTAATTACTGACCATATTCGTTCTACTACATTTATGATTGCTGATGGTGTTATGCCATCAAATGAGGGTAGAGGATATGTTCTTCGTAGATTATTAAGAAGAGCTGCTCGTCACGGCAAATTACTTGGTATTAACAAAGCGTTTTTATCAGAAGTATGTGATACCGTTATCGAAGAAAACAAAAATGCTTATCCAGAAGTTTTAGAGAAAAAAGATTTTATCAAAAAACTTATAAACAATGAAGAAGAATCTTTTATCAAGACTATCGACCAAGGTCTTGCAATGCTTAATGATTTAATAAATAAAATTGATGGAAAAGAACTTTCAGGTGAAAATGCATTCAAACTTTATGATACTTATGGTTTTCCACTTGACCTTACTAAAGATGTTCTTGAAGAAAGTGGCTTAACCGTTAACGAAGAAGAATTCCAAAAATTAATGGTTGAACAAAAAGAAAGAGCAAGAAATGCTCGTAAAGCATCTGACGGTGAATCTTGGGCAAGTAATGAATTAAAATTTGATGGTATATCAGAAACAGAGTTTGTTGGTTATGAAGTTTTTGACTGTGATGCAACAGTTAAATCTATTGTTGTTGATGGAGAATTTGCTTCAACAGTTTCTGAAGGAAATAAGGCCATTATTGTTATTGATAAAACACCTTTGTATGCTGTTTCAGGTGGCCAAGTTGCAGATACAGGCGTGATTTCATCTGCTACAGGTTTATTTGAAGTTACAAATGTAAAGAAAAATCCTGATGGCGTTTATATGCATTTTGGTGTTGTTAAAAGTGGTGAGTTTTCAATCGATTCTGTTATAAAAGTAGAAACCGATGTAGAAAATAGAAAAGCAATTATGCGAAATCATACCGCTGCTCACCTTTTACAAAATGCATTAAGAAAAGTTTTAGGCACACACGTTGAACAAGCAGGTCAAGAAGTTACTGCTAATAGACTTCGTTTTGACTTTACTCATTTTTCTGCTATGACAAATGATGAGTTAAAAGATGTTGAAAAGCAAGTTAACGATATAATTTTAGATGCTTTAGAAGTTAAAACTGAAGTTTTACCAATTGATGAAGCTAAAAAACGTGGTGCTATGGCGTTGTTTGGTGAAAAATATGGTGATACTGTAAGAGTTGTAACTGCAGGAGACTCTATAGAACTTTGTGGTGGTACTCATGTTACTAATACTGCTCAACTTGGACTTTTCCACATTATGTCTGAAGGATCAGTAGCTTCAGGTGTTCGTAGAATTGAAGCAGTTACCGGTAGAGGTGTGTTAACTTATATAGGCGCAAACGAGTTTATTTTGTCAACTCTTTGTGACGTTACAAAAGCAGGTAATCCTGACGAACTTTCTGATAAAGTTATTCAAGCGGTTAATGAATTAAAAACTGCTGAAAGAAAGCTTAATGAAATGAATCAACAGATCGCCGCTCAAAAAGCAAAAGATACTCTTGATAAAGCAAGAGATGTTAAAGGCGTTAAAGTTATTGCTATTGCTACAACTGGTATGGAATCAGGTAACCTTAGAAATATGTGTGACACATTTAAAGATTTAAATCCAAACATCGTTGCTGTAGTCGCAGGAATCAACAGAGAGAAAATGACTGTTACATTTGCTTGTGCTTGTGGTAAAGAAGCAGTTGCAAAAGGCGCCCATGCTGGTAACATTGTAAGAGAAGTTGCAATGCTTACTGGTGGTAAAGGTGGCGGTAAGCCAGATAGCGCTATGGCAGGCGGTAAAGATGTTACAAAAGTTGATGAAGCTTTACTTGCCGTTGATGGAATTATCGAAAAAATGATTAAAGATTAAGAGGTGCTAATATGGATTGTTTGTTTTGCAAAATAGTTAATGGAGAAATTCCTTCAACTAAAGTTTATGAAGATGATTATTTATACGCTTTTAACGATATCAATCCACAAGCGCCGGTTCATGTTTTGATTATACCTAAAAAGCATATAGATTCAGCAGCGGATATTACAATTGAAAATGCAGATTTAGTTGCAAAAGTGTTTGTTGCCGCTGCTAAAATTGCAAAAGAATTAAAATTAGAAGATGGATTTAGAATTGTTACTAATTCAGGTGATGTTGGTTGTCAATCAGTTCATCATATTCATTTTCATTTATTATCAGGCAAACAGTTGTCTGGACAAATGTGTTAGGAGTAAAATAATATGAAATCATATAAAATGACTATTGCAGGTCTTGAACGCGAGTTGCCTGTATTTCCAATTAACGATAAAGTTTCTATTGCAGCTTTTATTTTGTTTGGTGATGCTGAAATAACAGTTGCTGCTTCTAGTGAATTGTTGAAAAAAGTTCCTGAATTTGATTACATCATCACACCGGAAGCAAAATCAATTCCTCTTGCTTATGAAATGTCAAGACAAAGTGGCAAAAAATATTTTGTAATCAGAAAAGGTCCAAAACTTTATATGGGTAATCCATTAGAAGTTGAAGTTAAATCAATTACAACTGCAAATGTTCAACATTTATATTTAAGTGAATATGAAGCAGAACAAATTAAAGGTAAGAGAGTTTTAATTGTTGATGATGTTATTTCAACAGGAGAAAGTTTGGTTGCTGTTCAAAAGTTAGTTGATGCAGCAGGTTGTAAAACTGTTGGTTGTTGCGCAGTTTTAGCAGAAGGTGATGCGGCTAACAGAGATGATATAATCTTTTTAGAGCCGTTACCACTTATTATTGAATAAAGGAAAATGAAAATGCAATTTGAAAAAGCATATTTTGAAGCTGCTTTTGGTACGCCAAAGCAGCTAAACCCCTCTGATTGTAAAGAGATAGCTTTTTCTGGTAGATCAAATGTCGGAAAAAGTTCATTAATAAATAAAATTTTAAATAGAAAAAGTCTTGCTAAGGTTAGTTCTCAACCTGGCAAAACAGTTACTATTAATTTTTATAATGTTGTTGATTCAAGACTTGTTGATTTACCTGGTTATGGTTATGCAAAGGTTTCAGCCGGTGAAAAACGCAGATGGGCAGAACTTATGGATGCGTATTTTTCTTCAAACAGAAATATTGCACTTGTAGTTCAACTTATTGATATGCGTCATAAACCAAGTGAACTTGATCTTGATATGATTGATTATCTCGAACAAATGGGATTTGATTTTGTGATTGCTCTTACAAAATCAGATAAACTTAATAAAACCGAAACGAAGAATCGGCTTTTAGCGCTTGAAGAAGAATTATCTTTTCTTGATAAAATGCCGAAAATGATTCCTGTTTCTTCCCTTAAAGGTGATGGAATTGAGGAACTTAAAAATTATATTTCATCTAAAGTAAAGGAAGATGACTAAATGTTTACTAGCGAATGTTTAAATGTTAAAAACGGGAATTTAACTATTGGTGGTTGTGATACTGTTGATTTAGCAAAAACTTACGGCACACCACTTTATGTTATGGATGAAGAAACGGTCAGAAATAACTGCAGAATGTTTAAAAAATCAATTGATGATAATTTTCAAAAAGGACTTGTTCTTTTTGCTTCAAAAGCGTTGAATTGTTTAGAAATGTGCAGAATTGTAAATGAAGAAGGCCTTGGTATTGACTGTGTTTCAGGAGGAGAAATATATACTGCTTTAAAAGCAAATTTTCCTGCTGAAAAAATCTATTTTCACGGAAACAATAAAACTACAGATGAGTTAATTTATGCTATTGAAAATAATGTTGGTGTAATTGTAGTTGACAATTATTTTGAATTAGAAGAGTTAAATGAACTTGCAAAAGAGCGTAACTTGCATGTAGATATAATGTTTAGAATAAAGCCGGGTATTGATGTTCATACTCATGATTTTATCAAAACAGGTCAAATTGATAGTAAATTTGGATTTGCGCTTGAAAATGGTGAAGCATTTGAAGCAGTAAAAACTGCTACGAAAATGTCTAATTTGAATTTAATCGGATTACATTGTCATATTGGATCTCAAATTTTTGATGATGAGCCATTTGTTGAAGCTGCTAACATAATGTTAACATTTTTTAAAAAGGTTAAAGATGAGTTGGGTGTTGAGTTTGAATCACTTAATTTAGGTGGTGGCTTTGCTATAAAATATCTTGAAAGCGATAACCATTTTTCTTATGAGTCTTATATGACTAAAGCGTCTGATGTTATTAAGGATTTATGTGAAAAGTTTGGTTTGCAAATACCTGAAATTCTTATTGAGCCAGGCAGGTCAATCGTTGGAGCGGCAGGTATTACGCTTTATAACATTGGCGCAGTAAAAGAAATTGAAAACGTAAGAAATTATGTAACTGTTAATGGCGGTTTAGGTGATAATCCTAGATATGCTCTTTATCAAGCAGAATATACCGTTGTTGTCGCAAACAAAGCCGACAAAGAGCGAGACTATATTGCTACAATTGCTGGTAAATGTTGTGAAAGTGGCGATTTAATTCAAGAAAATGTTAACATCGCTAAACCTGAAAAAGGTGATGTATTAGCTGTTTTATCAACAGGCGCTTATAATTTTTCTATGGCATCAAATTATAATAGAATTCCAAGACCTGCTATGGTTATGGTTAAAAATGAACAGCCAAGAATTATTGTTAAAAGAGAGACTTACTCTGATATCGTTAGAAACGACATTTAATATAGGAGAATTTTATGTTTATAGATGTTGCAAAAATTCATGTAAAAGCAGGTGACGGTGGCAATGGCGCCGTAACCTTTCATCGTGAAAAATATGTTGCAAATGGTGGCCCTGATGGTGGCGATGGCGGAAAAGGCGGAGATATTGTTTTTATTGCCGATAAGCATTTGACTACTCTTGCTGATTTTCGCTATAAAAAGAAATATACTGCTGCTAATGGTGAAAAAGGCGGTAGTAATAGATGCTATGGTAAATCGGGAGAAAATACTGTTATTAAAGTTCCTGTTGGTACAGTGTTTAAAGATACTAACACAGGCAGAATTATGGCAGATTTGGCTGATGGTGAGAGTTTTATTGCGGCTAAAGGCGGAAAAGGTGGATGGGGCAATACTCATTTTGCTACTTCAACTCGTCAAATTCCAAGATTTTCAAAAGAGGGTAAACCTGGCGAAGAGTTTGATATTACTATGGAATTAAAACTTCTTGCTGATGTTGGTTTATTAGGATTTCCTAATGTAGGCAAATCAACTTTAGTTTCTGTTGTTTCTCAAGCAAAACCAAAAATAGCAAATTATCACTTTACAACCCTTACACCTGTTTTGGGCGTAGTAAGAGTTGATGATGAATGTTCTTTTGTTATGGCAGATATTCCAGGTGTTATTGAAGGCGCAGGTGAAGGTGCAGGTCTTGGGCATCAATTTTTAAGACACGTTGAAAGATGTAGATTGTTACTTCACGTTGTGGATGTTTCTGGTTCTGAAGGCAGAAATCCAATTGAAGATTTTGAGACGATAAACAAAGAACTTGAAGTTTTTTCACCTGAACTTGCAAAAAGGCCACAAATTGTTGTTGCAAATAAAATTGATATGGCAGAGCCAGAACAAATTGAAGAATTTAAAAGTTTTGTTGAGTCAAAGGGATTAAAGTTTTTTACAATATGCGCGCCGATTTTAGAAGGCACAAAAGAACTTATAAATTTTGTTGCGAAAGAATTAGAATCACTTCCACCAATCATTAAATATGAGGCAGAGGAAGCGCCAGAAATTGAGGTAAAAGAGAATAATCAAGAGTTTAATATTGTTAAACACGATGATTATTATGAGGTTATTGCAGAATGGATTCATCCACTTATGGATAAAACTAATCCTAATGATTTTGAACAATTACAATATTTTCAAACTGTTCTTGAAAAATCGGGTATTATTTCTGCGTTAAGAGAAAAAGGTGTTCAAAATGGAGATACCGTTGTTATCTATGATTTTGAATTTGATTTCCTTGATTAAGAGAGTGTGTTATGTTAGATTTATCTAAAGATTTTGATATTAAAATGGCCACAACTGATCAATTAGCGTTTGTTGGTGATGCGGTCTATTCTTTGTTGGTTAGAGAAAGACTTTGTGTTGATGGAAAATGTAGATCAAATGATTTGCACACTTCATCAGCAAAACTTGTAAAAGCAAATGGTCAGGCAGAGGCGTTTAAAAAAATTGAAAACTTTTTAACTGAAAAAGAGTTATCTTATTATAAAAAGGGAAGAAATGCACATAATAATCACACCCCGAAAAACGCAACTGAATGCGATTATCACTTGGCAACAGGTGTTGAAACTCTTTTTGGCTATTTATATTTATCATCACAAAACAATCGTATTTATGAACTTTTTGACATAATTTTCGACTGATTTTTAGTCATTACATAAAATTCAAGGAGACATATGTAATGACTTTAAAATCAAAAAAACTTGATATTTTGTTTTTTGTTTTAGGTGGATTTTTGGTGGCAATAGGAATTTCAATTTTTAACGCACCTAACGGTATTGCTTCTGGTGGTTTTACAGGTGTTGCTACTATTTTAAATTCACTTTTAAAAATACCAATTGGAAGCACTGTTTTAGTTATGAATATTCCGATTTTTATAATAGGTGCCAACAAATATGGGTTAAAATTTATTTACAAATCAATTATTGCCACTATGATTATGACCGTTTTAATCGATATAGTGGCATATCTTTTGCCTTTTTACAAGGGCGAAAAAATTCTTTGTGCAGTTTTTGGTGGGCTTTTAATCGGTGTTGGACTTGGCATTGTTTTTCTTCGTGGCGCAACAACTGGCGGGGTGGATATCATTGCTAAACTCTTATCTGAAAAACTGCCTTATATTTCTATTGGTAATATAATCTTGATTTTAGATGGAGTTGTTATAATTGCGTCTGCAATTGTATATCAAAATATTGAAAATGCTCTTTTTGCTGTGGTAGCTATATTTGTTCAATCTAAAGCAATTGATACAATTCTTTACGGCTCGGATAGAGGAAGACTTATACTGGTCAAGTCTGACCATTGTGAAGAAATAGTTAAACAATCTAAATTAATTCTCGGCAGAATGCCTACTTTTTTGAATAACGTAAGTGAAAAGAGAAATGTTTTGCTGTGTGCAACTCACAGATATGAAGCTGCAAGGTTTCATAATATAGTGAAATCTATAGATAAATCTGCTTTTATTGTAACTATGGAAGCAGGTGAAATTTTTGGAGAGGGGTTTAATAGTTTTGAATCTGCCTGATGGTTTTTTGAATTGTATGAAAGAAACTTTAAAAGATGATTTCAATGAATATATGGAAAATCTTGATAAAACACCATATCGTGGGTTGAGAGTTAATACTTTAAAAGCAGAAGTTGATTTCATAAGAAAAAATATTGGTTTTGAAACTAATCAAACACCTTTTTCAAACAAAGGATTTTATATTGATAATAATTTAAAAGGTGTCGGAAATCATCCGTTTCATCATAGTGGCGCTATTTATTTGCAAGAACCTTCTGCTATGAGTGCAGTAACTGTTTTAGATGTACAAAAAGGTGATAAAGTTTTAGATTTATGTGCTGCTCCTGGTGGCAAATCCACGCAAATAGCAGCAGAACTTGATGGTGAAGGATTACTATGGTCTAACGAGTATATTTCGTCTAGAGCAAAAATTCTAGCATCAAATATTGAGCGTTGTGGCGTTAAAAACGCAGTTGTTTCTAATGCAGATACAAGTTTAATTGCTGAAAATCTAAAAGGTTTTTTTGATAAAGTTTTAGTTGATGCTCCTTGCTCTGGAGAAGGCATGATAAGGCGAGAACAGAATGCTATTACTGAATGGAAGATTGAAAACAGGGAAATGTGTGCAACTCGTCAAGCAGAAATTCTTGATAATGCTGCTAAATGCGTAAAACAAGGTGGCACACTTGTTTATTCAACTTGTACGCTTTCTTTAGAAGAAAATGAGATGACAGTAGAAGCGTTTTTGAATAGAAATCCTCAATTTAAATTAGTTGATATTCCTCAAGAATTCGGTAGAAATGGTTATACATATCATACTAAAAATAAAGACCTTGCTAAAACTCGCAGAATTTTATTTCAAGATGGTGGTGAGGGTCACTTTATCGCTAAATTTATTAACAATGGTGTAAATGAATGCAATGCAAAATCATTTGAATATAGAGTGTTTAATGATAAAGTTTTTACTGATTTTTACAATCTATCATTTTGCGATGAGTTAAAAAATGTTTACGAAAACAAAGGCATAGTTTATCTTTTGCCAGATGATTACCCACAAACCAAAGGTGTAAAAATAGTTAAAGCAGGTGTAAAAGCAGGGGAGATTACTAAAAACAGATTTGTTCCTTCACATGAATTATTTATGTCTAAACATTTAAAGGATGTTAAAGTTTTTGAAAATTTATCTCTTAATGACAATAGAGTTTATGACTTTTTGCATGGTTTAGAGATTGAATGTGATAAAAAGGGGTATGTTGGAGTTTTTGTTGATGGTATGTCAATTGGATTTGGCAAAGCTTCAAACGGAAAATTAAAGAATCATTATCCTAAGGGGTTACGAATATTTTAGAGTAGTTTGTCCATAATATATACAGAGGTGTATTTTATGGACAGAAATATTGATTATTTATCCGACATTTATCGCGGAGTAAGAATGGGAGCAGAAACACTTGATACTATTATTAAGCGAACTGATTCTCAAAGAATTAAAAATGAACTTATCAGAGAAAAATATACTTATAGAGATTTTCAAAATAAGTTGGTTAAAGAGTTGAATGATAGAAATGCAAAAGCTCGTCCTGCTTCAAGAGCAAAAAAGAGAATGGCTAAAATGGGTATTTATATGAATACGGCTTTAGATAGAACTCCAAGCCATATTGCTGATTTAGTTATTCAAGGTAATAATATGGGTATTATAGGTATGAATAAAGCAATTAACCATCATAGGTTATGCGATAAGAAAATTACTAATCTTGCTAATGAGCTTATTTCAATTCAAAGAGAGAATATTGATAATTTAACACAGTTTTTATAAAGAAAAATCCGCATTGTGAATTTCACAATGCGGATTTAAATTTTTAATAAAATTATTTGCTTGCCTCTTCGATAGCAACTGCTACTGCAACAGTAGCACCTACCATTGGGTTGTTACCCATACCAATTAAGCCCATCATTTCAACGTGAGCTGGAACTGATGAAGAACCTGCAAATTGAGCGTCTGAGTGCATTCTACCCATAGTATCTGTCATACCATAAGATGAAGGACCAGCAGCCATGTTATCAGGGTGAAGTGTACGACCTGTACCGCCACCTGAAGCAACTGAGAAGTAGTTAACGCCGTTTTCAACACACCATTTTTTGTATGTACCAGCAACTGGGTGTTGGAAACGAGTTGGGTTAGTTGAGTTACCTGTGATAGATACACCAACATTTTCAAGTTTCATAATTGCAACGCCTTCTGGAACGTTATCTGCACCGTAGCATCTAACGTCAGCACGAGGACCATCTGAATAAGCAGTTGTTTCAACAACTTTAACTTCTTCAGTATAAGGGTCAAACTCTGTTTTGCAATATGTAAAGCCGTTAATTCTTGAGATAATGAAAGCAGCGTCTTTACCAAGACCGTTAAGAATAACTTTCAATGGTTTAACTCTAACTTTGTTTGCGTTAAGAGCGATTTTGATAGCGCCTTCAGCAGCAGCAAATGATTCGTGACCTGCTAAGAAACAGAAACATTCAGTTTCTTCTGATAAAAGCATTGAGCCTAAGTTACCATGACCAAGACCTACTTTTCTGTTTTCAGCAACTGAGCCAGGAATACAGAATGCTTGTAAGCCAATGCCGATTGCAGCAGCAGCGTCAGCAGCTTTTGTACAACCTTTTTTAATTGCAATAGCAGCACCTACTGTGTAAGCCCAAACAGCGTT
>JAZRPX010000151.1:0-5464 GCA_045649445.1 Acutalibacteraceae bacterium
ATGCATTAAAACTCCACTTGCTCTCATAATATCTGCCTCCTTTTAGTTAATTATAAATTTTAATCACAAATTAGCATTTCTGTTTCTTTATCAAAAATATGCGCCTTGTTTGCATCAAGATACAAAGAAACGTCTGTATTACTCTTAATTCTTTCGCTTGACGGAACCTTTGCAATAATCTTTTCATTTAAAATATTGCTATAAACATAAATTTCAGAGCCCATCATTTCTGCGATTTCAACATGCAAATCAATTTTGTTTGATTTATCGGCAGTAGCATATTTTTCTTCTGCATGAAAATCTTCAGGACGAATACCAAAAACAACTGTTTTGCCAATATACGCTTTTAATTTTTCACTCTTTTGCATACGAAGTGGCAACAAAATTGAATATTTATCAAAATCGGCGTAAAGCTTGCCGCTCTTTTCAGTAATAATCGCATCAATAAAATTCATCTGCGGTGTGCCAATAAATCCGGCAACAAACATATTTGCAGGATGTTCATACAAAAATTCAGGTGTATCAACCTGTTGAATAAACCCGTCTTTCATAACAACAATTCTATCAGCCATTGTCATAGCTTCGGTTTGGTCATGCGTAACATAAACAAAGGTTGTTTGCAAATCATTATGAAGACGAGTTATCTGACTTCTCATTTGAGTTCGAAGTTTTGCATCAAGGTTTGATAATGGTTCATCAAGCAAAAACACTGCAGGGTCACGAACCATCGCGCGCCCAAGCGCTACACGCTGACGCTGACCACCTGATAACGGTTTTGATTTACGATTAAGATATTGTTCGATATTAAGAATTTTTGCAGCTTCTCGCACCTTGCGGTCAATTTCTTTTTTATCAACCTTTCTAAGCTCAAGCGCAAAAGCCATATTCTTATAAACGCTCATATGTGGATAAAGCGCATAAGACTGAAATACCATTGCGATATCTCTATCTTTAGGCGCAACGCGATTTACAAGACGGTCGCCAATATACATTTCGCCATCTGTAATATCTTCAAGCCCGGCAATCATACGAAGTGTTGTTGATTTACCGCAACCTGATGGACCAACTAAAATTATAAACTCTTTATCTTTTATTTCAAGATTAAGCCCCTCAATAACCGTAACGCCATCTTCATAAGTTTTCTTAATGTTTTTTAATGTAATCGATGCCATTAAATTGTTCCTTTCTATAATACAACATTGCTTTAAAAATTACAATAGAAATTTATCCCTTTACTGCGCCTGCGATAACACCTTTTATAATGTGTTTTTGACAGGAGAGATAGAAAACGATAATTGGAATTATAGCAAGAACGAGCATTGCCATAAAACCACCCATATCTGTACTACCATAAGCGCCTTGCATTGCAATTTGAATAGCAACAGGAATTGTTTTATTATCTGTTCCCAAAACAAGATATGGCAACAAATAATCGTTCCATATCCACATTGCATTAAGAATTGCAACGGTTATTGCTGTTGGTTTTAATATAGGAAAAACTACTCTAAAAAAACACTGCAAAGGATTGCAGCCATCAATAGTAGCCGCCTCTTCTATCTCAAGCGGAATGCTTTTTACAAAGCCCGATAGCATAAACACAGAAAGGCCTGCGCCAAAGCCGAGATACACAAACACAATGCCTACAGGATTGTTAAGACCTAATTGGTTAACAATATAAGTCATTGTAAACATTACCATTTGGAAAGGTACTATCATACTGAAAACAAACGCATAATATAGCCCTTTTGTTAATTTGTTTTTAACTCTGATGATATACCAAGATGTCATTGCCGTACAAAGCACAATTAAAGCAACCGAAGCAACAGTTATAAAAACCGACCTTAAAAATGCTGCGAAAAACCCAGAAGATGTTAAACCCTTAATATAGTTTTCAATGCCAACGAACGTTTCGGAATTTGGCAAAGCAAATGGCAAGGTAGAGATAAAAAATTTAGACTTAAATGAGTTTATAAGCACCAAAATCATTGGTATCATAAACAAAACAGCCAACAAAGATAAAATAACAACTATTATTACATTTGTTCTTTTTTTAGCACTAGCAATCATTGTTCTACCTCCTTTGAACGCGTTAGACGAAGTTGCAAAAAAGCAATTAATGCAACGATTATAAAGAAAATTACAGCTTTTGCTTGACCAACGCCTGCCCAACCGGGTCTGTTATAGAATGTTTTGAAAATATCAAGCGCTAACATTTGAGTTGATTTACCAGGCGCACCGCCTGTAAGCGCTAAATTTTGGTCAAACATTTTAAATGAATTTGTAAGGGTTAAGAACATACAAATTGTTATTGATGGCATTACCATTGGAATAGTAATTCTAAAAAGTGTTTTTAAAGGGGTTGCGCCATCAATTGCACTCGCCTCTGTTAAATCTCCTGGAATATTCTGAATACCTGCAATATAAATTACCATCATATAACCGATTAACTGCCAATTATTAAGAATTACAAGGCCCCAAAAACCATAAGTTGAAGACATAGTAATATCAGATTGAACTAAAATATTAAGAACTCCGTTAATAAGCAGCTGCCAGATATAACCTAAAACGATACCACCGATAAGGTTTGGCAAGAAAAATACCGAACGAAAGAAATTTGTTCCTTTTATACCCCTTGTTAAAAGCATTGCTAAAGCAAACGCCAAAACATTAACGGTTATAACTGAAACTATTGTGAAAAGCGATGTGAAAATAAACGCTTTTAAAAAATCGGCATTTGGGTCTGCAAAAATTCTTATATAGTTTTCAAAACCATTAAACCTTGCGTTTGCAACTGTGGTAAACTTTGTGAAAGAAAGCCCAAGCCCCATAATAAACGGTGCGATAAACGCAATTATAAAAGCAATAAGTGTTGGTAATACAAACACAGGGAAATATTTTTTTAAATCTTTACTCATTTTTTATAAATCTCCCTTTAATTTTGATTTAATAGAAAAATCGCTCTGCAAAACGATTTCATTAAGCAGAGCGATTAAGGATTCTAAAATTTATTCAATAGCTGCGCTTTCAGAAGCCCAATCTGCAACAACTTGTTTTTCAACATCATCCCAAGCTTTTGTACCTTGAGCATATTGTAAGAGTGATGCGCCGAAGTTATCTTTAAATGTTTGTGATGGGAAAAGTGTGAAGTTCCAAGGAACTGATGAGATACCGTCTTTTTCCATCCATTTAAGAATTTCTTGTGCTAATGGATCTGTTGGTTTTTCATCTGCTTCAAATGTATCAAACGGAGCTATAAAGCCCAATTTGTTTGTTACATATTCTTTACCGGTTTTGCTTGAATATAACCAATAAATGAAATCTGCAGCAGCTTTTTGTTCGGCTTCTGATGCTTGTGAATTAATGCAAAAGAAGTTTTCAGTACCAACGCAAAGACCTTGTGTTTCTTCGTCTTCTACACCTGTATAAATAGGGAGATATTTAACATTTTCGGCTGCAACTTTATTGCCTTTAACGCCTGAAATCTGACCCCAAGCCCAGTTGCCGTTTTGTACCATCGCGCATTTTTCAAGAGCAAATTCTGCCATTGAATCATCAACCGTTTTTGTGCCAAGTTTTGTTGATTCTACTGTTGAATTTTTAATATAAAGATCAAAAATGTTTTTAAAATTTTCTGCATAATCAAAATTCAAAGTTTTTGTTTCATCAGATGTTAAATCAACATCTTTTGCCTTAAATTCTTGATAAACAGGAATGTTAGCAAGATGAGTTTGCCATCTCCAGTCTTCACCTGGTTTTAATGATGTGTTAGCAAACACGCCGTCAATGCCCAACGCCTCTTTGTTTTTCTGCATATCTTCAACAACTGCTTTTAATGTGTTAAAATTCTTGATTTCATCAACAGAAGTAATTTCGGTAGTTTTATTTTCTAACGCAAAATATTTATCCATAATTGCTTGATTATAAATGATACCGTAACCTTCAACTACATAAGGAATACCATAAACCTTGCCATCAACTGTAACTGCTAAATCTTTATCAATTAAATGCTTGTAAAGTTCTGTGTTTGATAAATCTGCGCAATAGTCTGCCCAGTTAGCATAGCCACGAGGACCATTGATTTGGAAGAGGGTTGGAGCTTCATCTGTTGCCATTTTTGACATCAATGTTTGCTCGTAAGTGTTGTTTGCTGCTGTTTCTACGATAACTTTAACGCCTGTTTCTGCTTCATATTTATCAGCGATTTCCTGATAAATATCTGCGATTTCAGGTTTGAAGTTAAGGTAACGGATTTGTTTTGCTACTTCTTCGCCACCCTTACCACCACAAGCAGTAAGACAGATGAGGGTGAAAAGAACTACAAAGGTTAATGCGAGAATTTTTTTAAATGTTTTCATAAATTTTGCCTCCTAATTTTATTTTTTTAAATAAGAAATAAATTTAAACTTTATTTAATATTTATTAAATTATATGCTATCATAATAGTAAAAAAACTCGAAAAAAGCAGAAACTTTTTTGAGTTTTAATTACATTTTTTATTATTGCTTTTTATTGTAGATTTTATTTAACTTTATTAAAAGAAAATCTAATTTTTTTATTATTTGTTTGTTTTTAAACATATAAAAAAGACTAACTGAAAATCAGTTAGTCTTTTTTTCTCTTGTATATTCTTGATTTTTGTAAACAACAAATTTGCAAAATAAATATTCAAGCACTAAATTTGCAATCATTGTTACACCTAAAACTATATATTCATTAACACCTCTGTTTTCAGCGAGTTCTCCTAAAATTGTTGAAATAGGAGTAAACACCAAATAAAAGCCGAAAATCTTTAACATTGCTATTGGTATGTTTGCCGCTGACTGAAATGTGTATCTACGGTTTAATGTGAAATTCCAGACAATTGATAAAACAAGCGCCGTTAGATAAGCAACCCAATAATCAACCTTTAAAAGTTCATTCAAAAGCGTAAATGATGCTACTTGAATAATACCGGCAGAAATTGAAAATAGCAAAAATTTAAACGCTTGCCAAATATTTTTATTATCAGACATAAAAATCCCCCTTACTTTTTAAAATTATACAATAAAACGAACAAAAAATCAACAAAAAAAGAGTTGGCTATAATAAAAGCCAACTCTTTTAATTTTAAGCAACTTGATTTTTCTGACGACGAGACAAGCCCTCTGGCTTTGCAGTAATATCGCCTGATTTTGTGAGCGCCCATTTTGTTGCAACTGGGCCGAAAATCTCATATACAAGCACTGCAAACAAAATAACAAATCTTACAACATTTGCGATTTCTACTCCGATAACGCTATCTGCTGCTACTGTACTAACCATTCCCAAAGCAACACCTGCTTGTGGAAACAATGTTATACCAAGATATTTAACGATTTTTTCTTCGCATTTCATAAATTTAGCAGAAGAATAAGCACCAAAATATTTTCCAATACAACGAGCAATAATATAAACCAAACCGATTACAACAACGATAGGTTGTTTG
>JAZRPX010000152.1:0-2156 GCA_045649445.1 Acutalibacteraceae bacterium
GTGGTGAAAATGTTTATCGATTATGTTACTAATATTACCGTTACAAATGTTATTTGTACTGTCAGATTGCTAAAACAGGCGAATGGATTAACCACCTATCGACACAACAGAGAAAGTTGGGCTATTGCGCTTAAACTCAGTGGAAAAACCTTTTATAACATAAACGGAAAACACATTTTATCTGATGCGCTACATCCTGTTATTTTACCTAAAGGTTGCAGTTATTCTTGGAGATGTGTCGAACCAGGCGAATGTATCATAATTGAATTTGACGCGCTAGAAAGCGCTAATAATATTTATTCATTTGAGATTTTAGACAATAGTAACATCATTAATACGTTCACAAAAATTGAAAAAAGTTTGAACTCGCAAACGGCAAACTCTAGACTTGAATGCAAGTATTTACTTTATGGTGTGTTGTTGTTTTTAATAAAATCCAGTAAAAAAGAATATGTTTCAAAAGACAAAAAACAAAATTTGATGCCTGCTATAAACTACATCAACGAAAACTATTTTGACTGTGACATAACTAATGATTTTCTAGCGAAAATTTGCAAAATGAGTATAGTTAATTTTCGCAAAACCTTTCAAAAAGCATACAGCATTTCACCTATTAAATATCTGCATAATTTTAGAATAAACAAAGCAAAATCAATATTAAAAAGTGACTTCGAATCCATAAGTCAAGTCGCAGAAAGTGTTGGTTATAACAGCATTTATCACTTTTCAAAAATGTTTATGTTATACACAGGAATCTATCCATCTGAATATGCAAAAGCATCCCGAAAATAATCGGGATGTTTTTTCATTTATGATGCTCTTTTTAATTTTTGTTGTGCTTCGTTTTGAGAAATTTCTAACATTGTATCTGCAAAAACTGCATAACCTTTTTCTGGCTCATTTAAAAATACATTTGTTAGAGCACCAACAAGTTGTCCGTTTTGAACAATAGGACTACCGGACATTCCTTGCACTATTCCGCCTGCTTTTTTAATAAGCCGTTCATCTGTTACTCTTACTAGAAGATTTTTATATGCTCTATCGTTGTAATCAATTCTCTCAATTACACAATCATAAAATTTTGGTCCACTGTTATCAAGTGTTGTATAAATTTTTGCGTTTCCTGTTTTAACATCTTGCTTATTTGCAACTAAAATCAGATTTTTCTCTTGAGGAATGTTTTCGTAAAATCCATATAAACCACAATCTGTGTTTTTTGTGAGTTTTCCTAAATATTCACCTGTAAATGCTCCACAAATTTCTCCTGCTGTGCCTGGTTTACTCTTATTAACTGACAAAATCTCGGTTTTTACTATTTCACCTGAATTTATTGGCAAAAGCACACCTGTATCAACATCGACAATTGCGTGACCTAACCCGGCAAAAGTACCATCAACCGATGAATAAAAAGTCATTGTGCCAAGCCCTGCGCTACTATCTCTAACCCAAATACCTGCTTTATAGCTATTACTGTCAACATCTTTAACCGGGGTTAATTTCAAGTTTATTATTTCATTTTTTCTTTTGATTTTTAATTGAATAGACTCACCGTTTGAACTGTTTATAATTTTTGAAAATTCATCATTTGAACCAACTTGTTTACCATTAGCGCAAAGTATGATATCACCTACATTTATACCGATTTCTTTTGCAGGATTTATATTTCCAACGCTCGTTTTAACATCTGATAAACCTACAACCATTACGCCTTTTGTGAAGATTTTAATACCAAACGATTCTCCTGAAAGTGCAACATATCTTCGATTTACAACTTTTATGTTTACATTTTTAATCGGAATCACGCCCATTAACGATAGATTGGTTGCATAATTTTGGCTTGATTTTTGTTTAACATTTGAAACATTGTTGATTTTTTGATTTGATTTAGAACAAATTTTAATTTTCGTGTTAAAATGTATGCTTTCATCGTTATAAATCACAACATTACTTGGCAAAATACTATTGTAATGACAAACTGCACTAAACACAAACACACAAAAACCAGAAATGCAAAGACAAATTGTTTTTAAAAAAATTTTTATAAAAATCACCTCGCTTACAACATTATTTTTTGTTGAAGCAACAAAAATATTTAAAGTAATTTTAGTTGATTTTAATTTAAAAATATTGTATAATCTTTTTAAAAAAGTGTGGGG
>JAZRPX010000153.1:0-13636 GCA_045649445.1 Acutalibacteraceae bacterium
CATTTTATATCTCCTGAATTTATCTGTTTTTCTTTTTTAATAAAAATTAATTTAGACAGTTTATCAGTATAATGATCAAAAATCATTGCGATAAAAATCGTTAATATAAAAGTTAAAACAAAGAATGAATACTTGTTATTCGTAAAGCCGAAATGTTGTAGCAACGACATTGGTATTCTTTGCAAAATATATATACTGAATACATGGTTGCCAAACCACGAAAGAATATTGCTTTTAATGTTAAATTTCATTGTAAATAAAACAAACATCAAAGTAAATGATATAGCCCAAATGCTATAATATTCAATTCCAGCCCATCTATGTTGTTTAAAATAGATGTAAACGAATAAGTTTAGAACACAAATTAAAGTATATATGAAGTCGTTCTTCATAAATAATTTTTCGATTTGAGGTTTGAAAAGAGAATACCAACATCCAAGAGGAAAAAGTATTGCTGTATTGTAAGAATAACCAGGTCTGCCTAAAACCATTTGTGAATATACAAATAAAATTGTTAACGCAGAAAAGATTACACAGCCTATCAGTCTTCCGCCGTTGCAATTGAGCCATCTAATAACGAGGAAAGAAATAAACACAAGAATATAAAGAACGAAAGTAACAAAAATATACCAGTTTGAGTTTCCGACGCTTTTCCAACCGATTGAAGATAATAAAATTGTTTTCAAATCGTATGTTTTGTTTAGGAAGAAGCCAACTATTATATATAGCAAAATCGCAATATTAAAGTTTAAAAATAGATTAAGCATTCTTTTTGATGGAATGCTTTTAACATAATCAAAGCCCTTTTTTGTAATTGATTGCATAATGCCATATCCTGAATAAAACAAAAATGGCGCAACAACCATTTGGTTAAGATGATTTTTTAACCCTAAATAAGGAAGGTCGTAAACTCCACCTAATTCAACATATTGTGAGAAGTGAGATATAAATACCAAAATTACAAAAATACCTTTGATATTAGCTGTAGATTCTTTTGAAATATATTCTTGATTAAAATTATTTGTAGATGAAATTTTAGTTGTTTTTGCGATGATAAGCAATAATATAACTAAAATAAATAACATTTTCTTTTCCTTTCAACTTTAAATTACGTTCATTATAACATAATAAAGAATTAAAATAAAGTGTTTTTTAGAAAATTGTTAAAATTTGCAAAATCTTTATGATAAATTATATGTTTCTTAACTATTTTGTTGTAATTTCTTATTGAAAAAGATTATTTGTTCTGTTATAATGTATTATAAGAAATTATGACTTGGAGATTTTAAAAATGAAAGTTACTTTAATCGCTTATACTCCTAATCCTGAAAAGACCGTTGCAGCGGCAGCAAAAATGTGTTATGCAGCTGCTGATGTTGATACTGTGATGGAAGGGTTGACTGATGAAAAAGCAGCAAATTTTGTTGAGATGTTATCAGAAATAGGTCATGAGAGTCCTATTGAGCATGCATCATTTACATTTGCTATCGAGGGCGTTTCTAGAGCGCTTTTAGCACAAATTACAAGGCATAGAATTGCTTCCTATTCTGTTCAAAGCCAAAGATATGTTGCTGAAAAGAATTTTGAATATGTTTTGCCGCCTGAAATTGAAAAAGAGCCAAAGGCAAAAGAAATTTTCTTGAAAAATATGCAACGTTCACATGAAGATTATTTAGCTATTACAGATGTTTTGAGCAATAAATATTACAAAGAGTTCATTGCAAATGGTGATGAGGAAAAAGAAGCAAAAAGAAAAGCTCAAAAGAAAGCTATCGAAGATGCAAGATTTGTTCTTCCTAATGCTTGTGATACAAAAATGATTGCAACCTTTAATGCAAGAAGTTTACAAAACTTCTTTAAACATCGTTGCTGCAATAGAGCACAATGGGAAATTAATGAACTTGCAACTGAAATGCTTAAACTTGTTAAACAAGTTGCTCCAAATCTTTTTAAAAAAGCCGGACCTCCTTGTCTTAACGGAAAATGTCCAGAAGGCAAGATGACTTGTGGAAAAATTTTAGAAGTTAGAGAAAAATTTTCAAAAATGTAAGGAATTTTTAAATGGGAAAACTAATTGTTATTGAAGGTCTTGATGGTAGTGGAAAATCTACTCAAATAAATTTAATAAAAAAAGAACTTGAAAAAAGATGTTTGAATTATAAACAAATCAAACTTCCTGATTATGATGATCCATCAAGCACCCTTGTTAAAATGTATTTGGCAGGTGATTTTGGTGATAAGCCAAGTGATGTAAATGCGTTTGCTGCATCATCTTTTTATGCTGTTGATAGATTTGCGAATTTTAAAAGACATTGGAAAAAAGAGTATGATGATGATGTAGTTATTTTAGCAGATAGATACACTACTTCTAATTGTGTTCATCAATGTAGTAAATTGCCTGAAAATGAGTGGGACAATTATATTGAATGGTTATATAATTATGAATTTAATCAACTTAATATCCCAAAACCTGATTTAGTTGTATTCCTTGATATGGATCCTGCAATTTCTCAAAAACTTATGAGCGGTAGATATAGCGGTGATGAGAATAAAAAAGATATCCATGAAAAAGATGTTGATTATCTTAATTCTTGTAGAAAAGCAGCTTTTTATTCTGCAAACAAGCTCGATTGGAAAGTTGTCAAATGTTACGAAGAGAATGAACCTTTGAAAATTGAAGAAATTTCTGCAAAGATCATTGGTTTTGTTGATGAGGTATTGTAAATGGTTTATGTGTTTTTAGGACAAGGATTTGAAGAAATCGAAGCTCTTGCAACTGTTGATTTTTTGCGTAGATGCGAACTTGATGTAATAACAGCAGGTGTTGGTTCACAAGATGTTACAGGCGCTCATGATGTTACTGTTTTAGCTGATACAGTTGATTCAATGCTTGTTGAAAGCGATGATGTACAAGCTATTGTTTTGCCTGGTGGTATGCCTGGTACTTTGAATTTAGAAAAATCAAAATATGTCCAAAATATGATTGATTTTGCTGCTAATAAAGGTATATTAGTTTGTGCTATTTGTGCTGCACCTTCAATATTAGGTAAGAAAGGTTTGCTTAAAGATAAAAAGGCAACCTGTTTTCCTGGATTTGAAGATCAGTTGATAGGTGCTATTGTAAGTGGTAATTCAGTTGAGATAGACGGTAATTTTATTACTGCTAAAGGGCCTGGTTGCACTATTGATTTTTCAATTGCAATTGCGGAAAAACTTGTTGGTAAAGACGTTGCCGAAAAAGTTAGAAAGTCAATGCAATGTTAAAGAATGATTTGAGAAAAAGCGCAAAAGAACTTAGAAAAACTCTTGGAAATAATGAAAAAAATATTAAAGATAAAATAATTTTTGATAAAGTTGTTAATTCTGTTGAGTATATCAATTCTAAAATAGTTTTGTGTTATTATTCAACCGAATTTGAAGTTGATACAATTGAATTGATTAAATATTCATTGTCTCTAAATAAAAGAGTTGCCTTGCCGAAGTGCGTCGATGAAAATGGAAAAATGGTTTTTAAATATATTGATTCAATCAATGATTTAGTTTGTGGCCATTTTGGCATAAAAGAACCGAAAAATAATCTTGTTGATTATCAGTATATTGATGATGCTATTTGCATAATCCCTGCACTAATGGTTGACATGAATGGCTTTAGGTTGGGTTATGGCAAAGGTTATTATGATAGATTTTTGTCTAGGTTCAAAGGTTTTAAATGTGTTTTATGCTATAAAGAAAATTTGATAGATGAATTGCCTGTTTTTGATGATTTTGATATCAAGTGTGATTTATGTATAACCGATTAAGGAGAGAATTATGCAAAATAATAACGATATCTTTAAAAGACCATCTGATAATATTGATGAGTCACATACAAAAGTTTTTAATACAAGGGATGTCGAGCCAATTGTTGATGAAATAGCGCAAGAAAATGAAAAAGAAAATGTTGATTATAAAATAAAAAACAAAAAAGAAACACCTTTTTTCGTTAAAATTTTAATTATACTTGCAATTTCTGTTTTGCTTGCTTATTTTATTTTAGCATCATTAGTAGATTTTATGGGCATTACGTTTAACAACGATAAAACCTTTGAAATAGATGTTAAATCAGGTTATTCAACTGCTCAAATAGCAAATGAATTAAAAGAAAAAGGCGCTATAAATTCAACATTCCTTTTTAGAATATATTCAAAAATAAAAGGTGCTGATGGTAAATATCAATATGGCGTTTATGAAATTAAAGATTCACAGAGTTACAATAGCATTATTAATACTTTAAAACAACCAGGTGAAACAGGTGAGGTTGTTACAGTAACTATTCCTGAAGGATATTCTGTTAAAAAAATTGCTTCTCTTTTAAATGAAAAAGGGGTATGCTCTGAAGAAGAATTTATTGACGCAGTTAAAAGTGCTGAATACGAATATGATTTTATGAAATATATTCCAACTCAATCAGTATATTATAGATTTGAAGGTTATCTTTATCCTGACACTTATCAATTTTTTGCAAATTCTGATGGTCAAAGTGGCGAATCTTGTGCAAAAAAAGCTGTTAAGAAAATGCTTGATCAAATGCAAAATATTTTAAATGATGATTTTATTGCAAAAACAGAGGTTAAAGGTTATTCTGTTCACGAAGTTTTAACAATGGCTTCTATCATTGAACTTGAGGCAAGTGGATACCCTAATGATATGGCAAAAGTATCACAGGTTTTCTATAATAGACTTAATTGGAAAGATCAACCGGCTATGTTAGGTTCTACGCCTACCTCGGAATATATCGATTCAAGATATGACACAAACAAGCACGAAGGATTGCCTCCAGGACCACTTTGTAGTCCATCTAAAGCGGCGATCGAAGCTGCATTGAATCCTGATACATCGGTGAAAGAAGATTATTTTGTAACCGATAAAAACATGAAATTTTATTATACAAGCTCTTTTGATGAGCATAATGATTTGATTAACCAATTGAAATCGGAGGGACTTTGGAATTAATACTAATTTTATAAATACAAATCCACCTATTGAAGTTTTATCACCAGCCGGGGATTTAGTAAGATTAAAGACAGCTGTTGATTTTGGTGCAGATGCGGTTTATTTTGCAGGCAAACAATTTGGTATGCGTTCTGCTCCAGGAAATTTTACTATGTCTGAACTTGAAGAAGGTATTAAATATGCTCACAATAATAATTGCAGAGCATATATCACTTTAAACACTTTGCCTAGAAATAATGAAATTGCAATAATTGATGATTTTATTAAAGAGTCTGCTAGTTTAAACCCTGACGCATTTATTGTTACGGATTTATCAGCGATTGATAAAGTAAAAAAACTAGCTCCAAAGCAGGAATTACATATTTCTGTTCAAACAGGAATTTTAAATTATGAAACCGCTAATTTTTATTATAATTTAGGTGCGAAACGTATCGTTGTTGCGCGCGAGTTATCATTAGAAGAGATTGCAGAAATTCGTGCTAAAACACCAAAAGATTTAGAGATCGAAGCTTTTGTGCATGGTGCGATTTGTATGTCTGTTTCAGGTAGGTGTCTTTTATCAAACTATATGACAGGAAGAGATTCAAATAGGGGAGAGTGTGCCCAACCTTGTAGATGGAATTACAGACTTGTTGAAGAAAAAAGACCAGGCGAATATATGCCTATTTACGAGGATGAACAAGGAACATACATCTTAAATGCTAAGGATATGTGTTTGATTGATCACATACCTGAACTCTACAAAGCCGGAATAACAAGCTTTAAAATTGAGGGCAGAGCTAAAACGGAATATTATACTGCGTCTGTTACAAGCGCTTATAGACGAGCAGTAGATGGTTTTATTAAATCTTCATTTTCTGAAAATTACAAAGTTAATGATGCTGGTAAAGAAGAGGTTTATAAAATATCACACAGAGATTATTCAACTGGATTTTATTTTGGCAAACCAGATTCTTCTCAAGGTCAAGTTTATGATAACGCTGGATATATACGCGATTATGAATTAATTGCAGTTGTACTTGATTATAAAGATGGTTTGGCTACAGTTGCACAACGTAATAAGTTTTATCCTGGCACTTATGATGTTCTTGATAGTGATAAAGGCAGTTTTAAAATCACTGTTGAAAAACTTTATGATAATGAAATGAATGAACTTGAATCTGCAAAATTTGCTGCAGATATAGTTAAATTTTATTGCGATCCAGTAAAACCTGGTTCGTTTATAAGAATAGAAAAGTAAAAAATTGCAATTTTTATTTTTCTGTGTTATAATTTAGAAAATTTATTTTAGTGAGGTAAATGTAATGCCACCTAGAAATGCTAATGATAGTTTTTTTGATAAATTTCTTGGATTGTTTGGTATTAAAAGACCAAAGAAAAGAAGAAAAATTGTCTCTCAAAGAAAAAGAACTAATTCATATGATGATTATAATGATCAAAAAGATATGTCAATCAATGATAATTTTCAAATAGTAAACAATAGCTCACATTCTGATAAAATTGATGAGATTAAAAGCAAAAGAGCTGATAAAAATTTTGAAGATATAAGTAGCAAATCTTCGAATTCTAAAAAACAACCTAAAAAGAAAAGACCGGCTTTAAAAGCGTTTACTTCTGTATTTTTGGTTTGTGTAATAACTTGTTGTATTGTTGTAGGTGCTGTGCTTGTTTATCTTTTTGCATTTGTTGACAATTCTATTGATGCAGATTTATATAATCTTAAGCTTGAATACACTTCAATTTTATATGCTAAAGATAAAGATGGAAATGATGTTGAATTAAAACGTTTACATGGTGAGCAAAACAGACTCTGGGTTGATTATAAAGATATACCTGAAAATGTTAATAATGCTTTTATTTCTTGCGAAGATAAACGTTTTGAAAAGCATGCTGGTGTTGACTGGCAACGAACATTCTTTGCTTTTGCTAATGAAGTGTTTGGTTTGAGAGATAATCGTCAAGGTGGTTCAACAATCACTCAACAATTGGTAAAAAACCTAACTAAAGATGATGAAATCGACGCTTCTCGTAAAATAAGAGAAATTATGCGTGCTTTAAAACTTGAAAAAGAATATGATAAAGATACAATTTTAGAATGTTATCTTAATACTATTCATTTAGGCAATGGTGTTGACGGTGTTGAAGTTGCTTCGAACTATTATTTTGATAAACATGTTTCTGAAATCAATCTCACTCAAGCCGCTTGTTTGGCTGCTATTACCAACAATCCAAGTATTAATGAACCTTATAATAACCCTGAAAATAACAAATCTAGACGAAATTGGGTTTTGGATGAAATGTATAATAATGGTTACATTTCTAAAGAAGAGTGTGAAAGTGCTAAACAAGCCGATTTAGGACTTCGCGAAAATCCATCAACAATTCTTTCTTCGACTGAAACCGTTGAAAAAGAAGAATATAACTCATATTTTGTTGATGCAGTTATTGATGATGTTATTGCTGGACTTGTTGAAGAAAAAGGTTATACAAAAGAATATGCAACAGAGCAACTTTATCAAGGTGGATATAAAATTTATACTACTATTGATTTAGATATGCAGGAAATTCTTGAAGATGTTTACTTGAATGATGATAATTTCATGAAAGTTTACACAGAGAGTGGTAAATTGCCTCAATCTGCAATGACAATTATGGATTATAATGGAAATGTTAAAGCTGTTATCGGTGGACGAGGCGAGAAAAAAGGTAATCGTGTTTTAAACAGAGCAACACAATCTCCAAGACCAACTGGTTCATCAATTAAACCTATTTCTGTTTATGCTCCTGCTTTTGAATATAATGTTATCACATGGGGTTCAACTGTTGAGGACAGTCCTGTTGAACGTTTAGAAAACGGAAACGTTCCAGAAGAAAAATGGCCTAAGAATTATAATAATACTTATACTTATAACAAAACTTCTATGTTAAAAGCAATTCAACAATCGTTAAATACTGTTCCTGTTAAATTAGTTCAGGAAATGACCATTGACACAGCGTATAAGTTTGTTACAGAAAAAATGGGCTTGAAACATTTCACTGAATACGAAAACGGACAATCCGATAAAACGGAATCTTCTTTGGCATTAGGTGGATCTGTTCATGGCGCAACAACTTTAGAAATGGCTGCAGCATTTTCAACATTTGGTAGTGGCGGTATTTATTATCAACCTAGAACATATACCAAAATACTTGACCAAAATGATGAAGTTGTTATTGATAACACTAAAAAGCAACACAGAGCTATTTCTGAAGGTACCGCAACTATTATGAATAAACTCTTGCAAACAGTTGCAACTAATGGTACTGGTACATCTTCTCAATTTGGAAATTGGCAAATTATGTGTAAAACAGGTACTACTAGTAATAATAAAGACCGTTGGTTTGTTGGTGGAACTCCACATTATGTTGCTGCTTGTTGGTTTGGTGTTGATGAGAACGAAGAAATGCATGGTATGTATGCAAACCCTGCTATTATTCTTTGGAAAGCAGCAATGAGCAGAATTCATGAAAATTTGGAATATAAAGAATTTGAAGTTTCTGATAAAGTTCAGTTCAAAAGATTTTGCATGACAAGTGGTCTTTGTGCTCGTTCTGGATGTTCAAGCAATGCTTATGGCTACTTTAAAACAAGTTATATGCCTTACTGTACTTATCATGGTGGTTATGAGTCAGGTGAAGCAGTGGATTATGGTTATTATGGTGGCCTAGAATATGGAACTACAACTACGACAACTGAAGCTGAATCAACTAAGAAAACTAAAAAGACCGAGTCAGATAGTACTGATGAAAGTGTAACTGATGCTTCAGGTGGAGATACTGATAATACGCAGTCAACTATTTCAACAGGAAGTAATCAGGAGTCAACTAAAAAAGGCAATAAGACTGAAGCCGTTGAAACAACGCAAGCCAGCACTCAAAAAACTAAAAAAACAAAAAAGAATAGTTAAGAATAAAAGCAGACCTTAATGGTCTGCTTTTAAATTTGAAATAAATTTATTTCATGCTGTTTTCATAAGATTCGATCATTTTCTTAACCATCTGACCGCCTACAGAACCAGCTTGACGTGATGTTAAATCACCATTGTAGCCCTGTTTGAGGTTTACACCTACTTCACTTGCAGCTTCCATCTTGAATTTATCAAGAGCTTCTCTTGCTTGTGGTACTAAAGACTGTTTTGCCATTATATTTCACTCCTTTAAAAACAAATTTATTTGCGTTTGCAATATTATTTTTATCATAATTGATATTAATATTAATGAAAAATAATGGCTATTTTTTTGTATAAATTAAATTGAATTAATTATATTTTTTAGGTAATTTTTAAAATTTTCAGATACGTTTTCAGGTGAAACAATTTTAACTTTGCCGGAAAATGACGCAACCCAACCGAAAAATTGTGGAGAAACGGCAATATCTACATTAACATCAAATTCGTTATCCGTTTTGTTTGTTATATAGATGTTTTTTCCAAATCTATCGATTATAACTCCAATCAATTCTTTATTAACTCTTAATTTAATATTTTGTTCTTCGCCACCAAACATAGAAAAGAATTTTTTACTATATTTACCTAAATCGATTTTTTTGAATTCATTTTCTCCGTCTCTATTCTCATTTATAGTTTTGATTTCTGTAATCTTATCAACTCTAAAATGTTTGAAAATCTGGTTAGAAGAATCATAACCAATTAAATAATAGTTTTCATCTTCAAGCATTAGAGCAAAAGGACTGATTTTATATAATTCTCCGTTGTTTCTAAAAACTTGTTTACCATCAATTGAATATGTAAGATATTTAAATGTTATTTTTGAATTGTTTAATATAGCGTTATGAATTTCATCTACAGTTATATAAATTGATTCATTCATATTTTTGATTCTGTTTGATACAAAAACTTGTCGTTGAAGTGTTGCACCTTGTTTTTCACTACAAAGAGACTCAAGCTTTTTAATTAATGAATTTGATTTTTTTATTGTCAAAAATTTTGATGATTGCACACTATCAACTAAAAGTTTCAACTCCGGCAATTCAAAAGTTCTTTCACCAATAAAATATCTATTACAATCAGTTTTTTCAACAATAATATCTACACCAAAGTAAATTAAATATTCAATATCATCATAAATTGATTTTCTTTCGGCACTAATTCCATATAGTTCAAGCTTTTCAATGATATCTTTTACTGACAATTTATTTTCTTCATCTGAATATTTTTCTAAAATTTCTTTTATATACAATAATTTTAGTTTTTGATTTCTGGATTTCGGCATATTAGAACCTCCTTTTTAAATATAATAACACAAAGATATAAATTAAACAACTGAAAAAGGTGAAAAAATGTTTTGTACAATAAATTATATAGAAACAAAAAAGCGATTTTCAAAAAATTATAAAATTAAAATTGAAAAAATAGGTGAGGTTGAATATTATAACGTTACAATATTTAAAAAAACAGCAATTAAAAAAATAGAGAAGAAATTAAATGATAAAGTTGATTTCGCAATTATTTCAGATAATTTAAAAGAAATTGAATTTGAAAAGTTCAATATTTATAACAATAATGAATTTCTTAATAATATTGCTGAATATACCTTTAAAATGATTATCAAACTATCAGGGATTGAAATAAATGAACTTTCTATTTCAATTGTTGATACCGAATGCAAGCATCCTGAATTCGTACGTTCGTTAGTTCGTAAAGCATCTATTTTGAAAGTCGCAACAAATTCTATAGATAAATATTTAACTGTATCAGAAGGCATTTTAAATGATTTTGGAACAAGTTTAGTAATAAGTTCTACTGTTAATAGTGGTGATATCGGTATAATTTTTGGTGAAACCCCGAAAATTTGGTTTAAAAGCTATGAAAATATATATTCTATAAACAAAAACTGTGTTAAAATCGGCGTTGGTTTAAGAAGGTTTGTTCCACAAGGAATAAATGAGTGTGATTTTGCAGGTTTATTGCAAAGATACAATGATTTTAAAAGACTAAAACTATTGAATGCAACAACTCTTTGTAGAAATGGTAAATACTTTGTAATTAATGAATATAATATCAAAAATTTTCTTGACATATGAAGTTCAAATTGTTAAAATATTTAAAGTAGTTATTTGCAGGGTTGTCCGAGCTGGCCGAAGGAGCACGATTGGAAATCGTGTAAACCGTCAAAGCGGTTTCGAGGGTTCAAATCCCTTGCCCTGCGCCAATTTAAAAGAACTCAACAAATGTTGAGTTCTTTTAAAAGTTATGCACCTGTGGCGGAATTGGCAGACGCGTTAGATTCAGATTCTAATCGGGGTTAACTCGGTGCAGGTTCAAGCCCTGTCAGGTGCACCAAAAAATAATTTAATGAGGTAAAAAACAAATGGAAGAATTATTTAATTTATTTAATCCTATGCTTTCGTTCTTTGATGGTGACAATTGGAAGATGATTGTTATGTGGATTATTGGTGGCATTCTTATCTTTCTTGCTATTAAGAAAGAAATGGAACCTACTTTGCTTTTGCCAATCGGATTTGGTGCTATTCTTATGAATTTCCCAAATTCAGGTATATCAGAACCACTTGAAACACTTTATAATGCAGGCATTGCAAATGAATTGTTTCCTTTGATTTTGTTCATTGGTATTGGCGCTATGATTGATTTTGGTCCGCTTTTAAGCAATCCAAAACTTATGATTTTCGGTGCCGCGGCACAGTTTGGTATATTTTTCACCTTGTGCATGGCTTCAATGTTTTTTCCAGATAAAGTTGCAGCTTCAATTTCTATCATAGGCGCAGCTGATGGTCCTACTTCAATTGTTGTAGCAAATACACTTTTGGGTGGTACTGAACAGTCTGGTTATATAGGTGCAATTGCCGTAGCTGCTTATTCATATATGGCTTTGGTACCAATTATTCAACCACCAATTATTAAACTTCTTACAACCCAAAAAGAAAGAAAAATTCGTATGCCATATAAAGCTAACGAAGTTTCTAAAACAACAAAAATTCTTTTCCCAATTATTATAAGTCTTGTTGTTTGTATTTTTGTACCTTCTGCAGCTTCTTTGATAGGATTTTTGATGTTCGGTAACCTTATTCGTGAATGTGGTGTTCTTAATTCAATTTCTGAAACTGCACAAAAGGTTTTGGCTAATTTGATTACTATCTTCCTTGGTATCACAATCGCTTTCCAAATGAGTGCTGACAAATTCTTAAATTCTTCTACTTTGCTTATTTTGGCATTAGGTCTCATTGCATTTATCTTTGATACTGCAGGCGGCGTATTGTTTGCTAAACTTTATAATGTTGTTTTAAAAATGTTTAATAAAGACCCAATTAATCCAATGATCGGTGCTGCTGGTATTTCAGCTTTCCCAATGTCAGGTAGAATTGTTCATAAAATGGGATTAGAAGAAGATAAACAAAATTTCCTTTTAATGCATTCAATTGGTGTTAATGTATCTGGACAAATTGCTTCAGTAATCGCTGGTGCTCTTGTTCTTGGATTCTTTATATAAGGAGGTTCTGATTTATGTTTCAACCAGAAGCTTTTGTATCTAATTTAAAATATATGGGTATAGGAATGCTCGGTGTGTTTATTATAATTGGTATCATCATCGCAGCAACATATGCTATTAATAAATTTACAAATAAATAATAAAACAAAAAACACCCGTTCAAATTTGAACGGGTGTTTTTTTGTATATCAAAATTATCTTTGTACACGGCCTGAACCGTCGCCACCAGCTAATTTTTCTACTTCAGATACAGAAACTCTGTTGTAGTCACCTTCAACAGAATGTTTGAGAGCAGAGGCTGCAACAGCAAATTCGATAGCTTCTTGAGTTGACTTGCCATGTAAGAGAGAATAAATAAGTCCACCACCAAAACTATCTCCTCCGCCAACACGATCAACGATGTGGAGGTGATATGATTTTGAGAAGCAATAATCTTTACCGTCGTAAAGCATACCAGCCCAATCATTATCACTTGCAGAAATTGATGTACGAAGTGTAATAGCAACTTTTTCAAAATTAAATTTATCCATAAGTTGTTTTGCAACAGATTTATAACCTTCGTGATTTAATTTACCACCATAAATATCTGTGTCTTCTGCTTCAATACCGAATACATCTTTTGCATCTTCTTCGTTTGAAATACAAACATCTACATATTGACAAAGATCTGTCATAGCTTTTCTAGCTTCATCACGAGTCCAAAGTTTGCCTCTATAATTTAAGTCGCAAGAAATTTTAACGCCTTTATTTTTTGCAGCGATACATGCTTCTCTACAAATTTCAACAACGTTTTCACCAAGTGCAGGAGTAATACCAGTAAAGTGGAACCAATCAGCACCTTCAAAAATACTATCCCAATCAAAGTCTTCCTTGCTTGCAGTTTGTATAGAAGAATGAGCTCTGTCATAAATACAAACCGAACCTCTTTGTGAAGCACCTTTTTCTAGGAAGTAGATACCTACTCTTTCGCCACCACGGACAACCTTTGATGTGTCAACTCCAAAATAGCGAAGAGAATCAATAGCTGCTTGACCAATTGCGTGGTTTGGTAATTTTGTTACATATACACTGTCCATACCATAGTTAGCAAGTGAAACAGCAACATTTGCTTCACCACCACCGAAAGTTGCTTGTATCT